>JANXOQ010000237.1 GCA_025357775.1 Ferruginibacter sp.
TTCGCCTTCATTAAACTTTTATAGTTTCCTGAGTGCTGATGTAAAAAAAGCAACGAAAAAATTTAGAGATATAGATTTAGAAATTTATTACGATGCAAAGCATGCTTATAATGTGCCAAATATGCTAAAAAGTTTAGAAAAATCATTGGAATACTATACCACTAATTTTGGGCCGTATTATCATAAGCAAGCACGCATTATAGAATTTCCACGCTATGCAAGTTTTGCGCAAAGCTTCCCAGGTACAATGCCTTACAGCGAAAATATGGGCTTCATTGCAGACTTGCGAAAAGCAGATGAAGATGTTATTGATGCTGTATATTATGTAGTGGCTCATGAAATGGGGCATCAATATTGGGGACATCAATTTGTTGGTTGCAATATGGAAGGTAGCGTTGTGATGAGTGAAACATTTAGCCAATACAGCGCATTGATGGTGATGGAAAAAGCCTACGGTAAAGATAAAATGAAGAAATTTTTGCAATATGAAATGAATGATTATTTGCTAGGACGAGGTACAGAAAGTCGTGGTGAAAAACCATTGTACCGTACTGATGTGCAAAGCCATGTGTATTATAAAAAAGGAAGTGTGGTGATGTATTATTTAAAAGAAATGATTGGCGAAGAAAAAGTAAACGAAGCACTCAGAAGTTTGCTACAAAAATTTGGACGTAAATCTGCACCGTATGCTACAAGTATGGATGCAGTGAATGCATTTAGAGCAGTTACACCAGATAGTTTGCAATATTTAATTACAGATTTATTTCAAGATATTATATTGTTTGATAACCATGTTGTAAAATCTAGTTTCAAAAAAGTAGGTAACCAATATGAAGTAAAAATAAATACAAGCTCTGAAAAATTTAGAAGCGATAGCCTTGGTGCCGAAAAACCAATTGCGATAAATGATTATATAGATATTGCTGTGTTTGGCAAAAGTACTTCCAATATTAATTTGGGTAAAGTTCTAAAAATGCAACGTGTAAAAATTGCCAAAAAAGAAAATGAATTTCTATTTATAATTGACGAAGAACCTATAAAAGTTGGTATTGATCCATATAATTATTTAATAGATAGAATGCCTGATGATAATGTTAGAAAATTAGATTAATGGAATTGAGTTGTTGTAACTAATAAAAAAGTAAAGCATTTTTAATGCTGTTTATAGTAAGCTAAAATGACTTTTAGTCACTGATTTCAGCATATAGGTTTACAACCCATAATATTTCAATTAAAACAATGCTCTAAGCGAAGCTCTACCAGTATGTATTGTAGGTGTTGTACTTGGTTTTCTGCCTTCGTATTGTATGCTTACTTCTATATTGCCTTTTATACGTTTTGTAAAATCTACATTCCATAATAGATTTTTTCCTGGTTGTAACCCATCAAGCAACAAAAAGCCAACTGTTGTATTTTTTGCTCCCTGGTATGCCCTGAAATCAATGTTGTTGTAAGTAAATTTTAAATTAATACTGCTGCCAGAAAGTATATTGTATTTTACCTCTGCAGTTATAGCATTGTTTATTGCTTTTTC
Source organism: Ferruginibacter sp. (assembly GCA_025357775.1). Classification (GTDB taxonomy): domain Bacteria; phylum Bacteroidota; class Bacteroidia; order Chitinophagales; family Chitinophagaceae; genus Ferruginibacter. Next base: position 1,535 of record JANXOQ010000237.1, read on the forward strand.
TAAAGAATCAATTCTATTTTGTTTTAATGAAATAGAATAACCTAATGTAGCCCTTAGATTTGATTTGTAGGTGTAGCTCAAATTGGGCTCAAAAGAATTTAGTAAAACATTGTAATTTCTATTATCAAACTTTACTGCCTGTGTAAAAAGTATATTTTTTATTTGCTTAAAAACAACGGTAGAAACTAAATTTCTTTTTACACTAAACCTTACACGTGCAAGCAGTGTTCGCAAATTTCTACTTTCAAAACCAAAAGCAAGTAATGATTTACTGGATGCTTTACTATGTGTTATCTCAAGCCCAAATTTTGAACTTGTACGGTTATAAAAATAGGTATTTGAAAAAAAAGAGTTAAGTGTTATTAAATTTGTATCCTCAAGGGTTTTATTAAAAGGATTAAACAAAAAGTTATTATTAGAAATATTCTTTTTAGCAATTTGCATAGCTGAGCTAGTTGTACTACGGTATAAAATTTTATTAAGCCCCATTTTACTTTTATTTACAAATAAGGCTTTGGGGTTAAGATCAATACTATAATTAAACTGTAAATAATTTGCTTTTATATATTGGCTTGTGGGTGTAAAAATTCTTATGTATTTTTTTTGGTCTTGAAAAACTGCAAGCTCAAATTCGTTTAACTCAGGTATTCCGTTGCTATTATAATCTACCCAAGTATATTGCCCTTGCCCTGTTGGCACTTCTACATAAGAAAACTCCCTTTTTTGCTCTTGCCCGCTACCAAGTTCATACAAAAAATTCCCATTTACCAATCCTTTAAATTCATTTACAAAATACTCTACTCTTCCCAAAATACTATTATCAGCTTTCTGCCTACTAATGCTGCTATCTAAAATTGTAAGCTTTCTAAAAGTACCTGTAAACCTAAATTTATGTCTTTCATTGCTCATCATTTCTGCAAATAAATTATAATTATCGCTTCTATCAGCTACAACTAAATTATTTTTTTTTGGTAAAAAATCTTCTCTAATCATAAATGATGTTCCCCATTTATTTAACTTTTTTTGATTGGTTCGTAAAAAAATTTCATATATATTAAAACCAAAACTATTCCTATTCAAAGAGTCTGATATTCTATCAAAAAAATTATTATGCTCACCTAAAAAGCGGATTCCAGTTTCTATTCCACGCATTTTAGAAAATATTTTACTTACGTCAATAGTTGGTCGTAAAAAAGTGCCTCTTTGAAAATTAAAAATAAAATTAGTAAAACTTATATTGGTATTTAACGTGAAATTATTTTCGAAAAAATGTTGTACAATTTTTTGCTTAATACCATTGTAACCATCTCCCCTATTGTAGTTAGTTACTTCGTATTGTATAATATTATTATTTTTATCTGATATTTTAATGCCTGCATTAGTAATAATTTCATTGGCATTTTGCAAATCAAAAGGCAAACTCCAATCTCTTAAAAACTCTACATTTCTTAATCTTTCTACTGCTTTAAAACGAGCTTGCACATATTCGAAACCAATATTAGTTTGAACCTTTAATTTTCTCTTGAAAATATTTATTCTTGTACTATCTTTTTCAATTTGAATTTTTGCTGCATAACCAGTATTATCTGTTTTATCTTTTGAAGAAAAAAGATTTACATCATAGTTACTCATTGCTACTTCTGATTTTATTTTGGTGTTGGTACCAATAGTGTACAAAGACCCTACAGTAAATACCTTTAATTGCTTTGGAGTTACTAATAAAATAACAGGCTCCCAATTCCCTTGAGGCAATCCATTTTGAGGCTGTACCCATTGAAAAGCCTTTCCATTACTGGCGTTTTGCATTTGTAAATAATTTCCTTTTCCAAAGCCTACGTTAGAAAATGAAAGTGAATACAATTGTAAATTTGAATTATTGGACTGTACATACACTTCGTTATAAAAAAATCCTGCAATCAAAGAATCAATTTTTTTATACAAAATTTTGCCAACAGCAAAAGTATCTGGCACTGCGCTTTTGTAATATGCACTGCTCGTACTATCACCTATATCAGCTAAAAATTGTTTTTGCTTTGGATCTAATATTTGGTCGATGGCAGCGTTTTTTGAATCACTATTAGAAAAAGCGCCTATAAAAAATTGTAAATTTTTCTTTACCTTAACAACATCGTCTATGTATAATTGTGTATTTAAATAGTTTCTATCAGAGTATTCAAATTCTATTTGTATCCGCAAGTCTTTTGTAATTAATCGCTTAGGAGTAAAAGTAATTTCAGCAGTATTATAATTTATTACATAGTCTGCATCTTCTCCCCTTTCCATTTTTATACCATCAATAAAAACACGTTCTGTATTTGCCAGCACCACAAAATACAGTTCATTATTAGCACCCGCAAGTCTATATGGTCCTTGGTTACCTTCAAGTATATTTAAAATATTTTTGTTAAATTTCCCTTTGGCTATAGCACCGCTTAGTAGTAATGAGTTTGATATATTTTTCCCAATTTTATTTTCTGTCAACACAGATATTCCTTGTAATCTTTTATAAAAATTTAGGAAATAATTTTTATTTTCTCTGATATCAATATCACCAAGACTTACTGCCCATTTTTTCTTTTTTGCCTGAAAAAAGATTCGGTCAAAATCCCTTAAATCCTGTGTATTGCCTTCTGGCTGAATGGGAATATTATTATCTGTTATAGCAGCAGATATTTCTATACTGTCAGTTATAAAGCCATTTAGCTGAAGGTTCAAAACACTATTTACCACAGCATCTTGGTTATTACCAAATGATATTGCTCTGCCAAAACTACCATCCGTCTTTAAAGTACCAAAGTTTAAAAACGGGTTTGTTTGTTTGGTAGAGTTTGAGACTACATAAGGGTTTTCAATAGAAAATCTATTTTTTATTAAGTCATAATCAAACCTTTGGGCTACTGCATTAAGCTTATATGGGAAAACCCTATAAGAAATATTTATACTGTCGAAATTGGGTTTTTGTTTCCATTTAATAATTCCATTTACTTCATCTAATTCATAACTTGTATCAGAAATACCTACTACAAAAAAAGTATTGTGTGCAATACTAAGTGTATCTATTGTTTGCAAGGGAAACTCAATAGCAATCTTTTTTATTTTAAAATTCGATAATGTTGGTGATAAAACTTGGGCTGTGACACCAAAATTTATACTCAATAAAATTATAACAACAAAAAATTTTTGAGAATAAAATAAAAATTTGTTTTCTTTATAATTTATTAAATGTCTTATCAAAAATGTTGTTAGGGTGGGCATTTCGAACCCAATCGGCTTAAAAAAACCCATTTTAAACAAGCACTGGCTGACATCTGTTTTTTTTGAGGATTGGTCTAAACTAAATGTGCAATTTGTATTATATCGTTTTTGCTTTTCTATATCTTAAGAATATATTGTAAAATACTTGTTAATATTGAATAAATTATAGCTAGATGGTTTTGTAAACCAATTTGCAACCGCAAAAATAAATCTTATATAAATAAAAATGGTCTAAGGGAAAACCCATTAGACCAGTTTATGTATATCTATAAAAACAACATTATATTTCTTCAGTTGCAAAACTTGCACCAATGTACTCCTTATTCATACGTGCAATATTGGCTACTGAAATTCCTTTAGGGCATTGTGCCTCACATGCGTAAGTATTAGTACAATTTCCAAATCCTTCTTTATCCATTTGAGTTACCATGTTTAATGCCCTGCTCTCTCTCTCTGGCCCACCTTGCGGTAATAGTGCTAGTTGAGAAATTTTAGCACCCACAAATAACATCGCACTACTGTTTACACATGTAGCCACGCATGCGCCACAGCCTATACAAGCCGCCGCCATAAACGCATCATCCGCATTTTTCTTATCAATAGGAATTGCATTTGCATCCACAGCATTACCAGTATTTACGCTTATGTACCCACCAGCTTCTATAATTCTATCAAAAGCTGATCTATCTACCATCAAATCTTTTACTACCGGAAAAGCTTTACTACGCCAAGGTTCTACCACAATAGTATCGCCATCTTTAAAAGCACGCATGTGTAATTGGCAAGTGGTATTTTGTTTCCATGGGCCATGTGCTTCGCCATTTATATGCATACTACACATACCACAAATACCTTCTCTACAATCATGATCAAACGCTATTGGCAATTTGCCGTCATGTATTAATTGCTCATTCAACACATCAAACATTTCTAAAAAGCTCATTTCGCTAGAAATATCTTTAACGTTATAAGTTTCAAAACTTCCTTTAGCTTTATTATTTTTTTGACGCCAAACTTTAAGGGTGAGATTCATGTGGTAATGTTCCATTTTTAAGAACGCTGATTTTTTATGATTCAATAAGATTTACAAAGATTTTATTTTATTTGTAAATACTTTTCTTTTTATTTGAGGTTGTTTGCCAAAATTTAATAACAACCCAACTTCAATATTTGTTGCTCTTAAATAATTTGTTAATTGTGCTTCGTGTGCATCTACTATTGCTTCAGCTGCCTTTAATTCTATTATTACAATATCATTTACTACAATATCTGCAAAATAAGTTCCAACTTCTTTATCTAAATAAAAAACCTTAATAGGCTCTTGTCGTTTTACTTCCAAGCCTAAATTCAATAATTCAATAAATAAAGCGTTCTCATACACTTTTTCCAAAAAACCATAACCTAAAACATTGTAAACATTATAGAACGCCTTTATTATTAAATCTGTAATATCAGAATGTTTATAATTCTCACTCATAATAATCTTAATAAATCACAATAATCAGCGTTCCCAAAATTACTTATAACTCCTTTGCGTCGGCTTCACAATCTCAAAACTCAACTCCTCCTTATGCAATTCCCAACCAGCATTTCCTTTATTTTCCCATGCAGATACAAAAGCAAAATTTACATCATCTCTTTTTGCTTCACCATCTTCTGTTTGGCTTTCTTCTCTAAAATGCCCACCACAACTTTCGTTTCTTGTAAGTGCATCTAAACACATTAATTCTCCCAACTCAATAAAATCTGCCACTCTTCCAGCTTTATCCAACTCAGGATTCATTTCTTTTATATCACCAGGCACACGTACATCAGTCCAAAATTCTTTTTTTAATGCTTGTATTTCTGCTATAGCCTCCTTTAAGCCAGCTTCACTACGAGCCATACCACATTTATCCCACATTATTAACCCCAAGCGTTTGTGAAAACTCTCTACAGATTTTGTACCTTTTATATTCATTAAGGTATTTATTCTTTCCGCAACAGCATTCTCAGTATCTGTAAATGCTTGTTGATTGGTATCTATTGCAGGGTTGCGTATTTCGCCAGCTAAATAATTTCCTAAAGTATATGGTATTACAAAATAACCATCTGCCAAACCTTGCATCAATGCAGATGCGCCTAAACGATTTGCACCATGGTCACTAAAATTTGCTTCGCCTAACGCATATAAACCTTTTATAGATGTTTGCAATTCATAATCTACCCACAAGCCACCCATGGTATAATGCACCGCAGGGTAAATGCGCATTGGCATACTGTACGGGTCTTCGCCAGTAATTTTTGCATACATGTCAAACAAGTTGCCATATTTTTCAGCTACCACTGTTTTACCAATTGCAATTATTTCTGCCTCTGGCACATTCGTCAATGCCTTTTTTCCAACTTCTATTTTTCCGTATCTTTTTATAGCATCTGCAAAATCTAAAAATACCGCCATCTTAGTTGTACCCACACCATAACCAGCATCGCAGCGCTCTTTTGCTGCACGACTAGCCACATCTCTTGGTACAAGATTGCCAAATGCAGGATATCTTCTTTCTAAATAATAATCTCTTTCTTCTTCAGGTATTTCATGCCCTTTACGGTTATCGCCTTGCTTTTTCGGTACCCATATTCTACCATCATTGCGCAAGCTTTCACTCATAAGAGTAAGCTTACTTTGGTGGTCTCCGCTCACAGGTATACATGTAGGATGTATCTGTGTAAAACATGGATTTGCAAAATATGCTCCTTGCTTATGTGCTCTCCAAGCAGCAGTCACATTACTTCCCATAGCATTGGTGCTTAAATAAAATACGTTACCATATCCACCAGTACACAACAAAACTGCATGTCCGCCATGTCTCTCTAATTCTCCTGTTACCAAATTTCTTGCTATAATTCCTTTTGCCACTCCATCTATCAATACTACATCTTGCATTTCGTGGCGGCGATACATCGTTACATTTCCAAGAGCTACTTGTCTTTCCAAAGCACTGTAAGCTCCCAATAATAATTGCTGCCCTGTTTGCCCTGCCGCATAAAACGTACGCTGCACCTGTGTTCCACCAAAACTACGGTTGCTCAATAAACCGCCATACTCCCTAGCAAATGGTACGCCTTGCGCCACACATTGATCTATGATAGATGTACTCACTTCAGCCAAGCGATGCACATTCGCTTCTCTTGCACGATAATCTCCCCCCTTTACTGTATCATAAAATAAGCGGAAAACCGAGTCCCCATCATTTTGATAATTTTTTGCAGCATTTATACCACCTTGCGCCGCTATGCTATGTGCACGGCGTGGACTATCTTGAAAACAAAATGCTTTTACTTTGTAGCCCAGCTCACCCAAAGATGCAGCAGCAGAAGCACCTGCAAGCCCTGTGCCTATTACAATTACTTCAAGTTTTCTTTTATTAGCAGGGTTTACTAGTTGCACATGGCCTTTGTAATCCACCCACTTTTTGTCCATTTCACCTTGCGGAATTTTTGAATTCATACAGCGTATTTTTTAAACAAACATTTTATTTTTTCTTTCAACAAAAAATTCTTTTTTATCCAAGCAAGAACAACAGCTATGGTCAGCATTGTTGTGTCACTCACATCATCGGCATACCTCTATTCATCATCTTTCTTCACGAATTATCTATTATCCATTATTCAATTATCCATTATGCCTTCATATTGCGTCTAACATCTCAATATTAACATCTCAATACTCAATATTACTTTACCCATCCCAAATACATCGCTACTGGCATACTAGCAAACAATAATGAAATACCTACGGAATAAACCACCCCTATCGTTTTAATAAGTGGCGTATATCTTTTATGATTTACACCAAATGTTTGAAATGCACTTTGAAACCCATGCAATAAATGCCAACAAAGCGACACACAACCTAGCACATATACAATTACAATAATCATAGAATAACTTCCTGTAAAAACATTCATCATTTCTTGGTATAAATTATGTACAGATTGTGAATTATATTCTTGCCCAAGTGTAGTTTCAGCCAAAGGCTTAATACTAGCCATGCCACCAAAACGGCTAGGCACCCAAAAATGATAAAAGTGCATTATCAAAAATATTAAGATCAATGTGCCTAATAAACCCATTGTTTTGCTATACCATTTACTTTTACCATCACCTTTAGTTACGGCATATTTTACAGGACGAGCATTGTGGTTTTGCCTCCACAAACTTAGCCCTTGGTATATATGTAACAACAAAAAAGCCATTAAGCCAATTTCAAGCGTGCGTACAATTAAATTGCTACCCATAAAATGCCCCCAATGATTGAACGTTTCTCCTTTATCTTGAAAAAAAATCATTGCATTTATAGAAGCATGGATTACTAAAAAGGAAATAAGAAATAAGCCCGTAGCTCCCATTAAAAATTTCTTACCTATGGAAGAAGTGAAAAAATGTTTCCAAGTCATAAAGCGAATATTGTTGAATAAAAATTGGTATTACAAAAATAAGGTAGAAAAGGCAAGTTGGCAATTTATTTGCAATTAAGAATAACTTTTAATACTTATGAAATAGACTTTTTAATATTTTTATCTTCGGTTATAAAAGTAAGATAGTTTCTTATAGCTTGAAATGTAACTGATCTATCTAAAAGGTCTTTGAAGTGTATATTTTTGGTTCTTCGGTTTATTTAGTGGTATTATAAAATTTAAATTCATTACATATAATATAAATCATACTAATAAAATTATTGATATTTCTAAACCCTCTAGCTCTCAGCTTTGTTAATTGTACCAGAATGTTTATACTTTCTACAATTCCATTGCATAAGCCAGTTTTCATAGAGTTTATTACTCCATCGTAGTTGTTTTTACCTGTGTTAATAAACGTTTTTATTGGAGGTAAATAAGTTGCCTGAGCTTTCTCCATCCACAATTGCAAAAATGGCTCTACTGCTTTAATTTGTACTTGCCATAATTGGTCAAAGCCCGCTTTCAAGCCATATGCTTTTAGTGTATTACAATTGCAATCTGTTACAAATTCTGAGAGCATTTTTGTTTCAATTTCATTCAAATCATTTTCATTTTTGAGCCACAAGTATTTTGTTTTTTTTAATTTTTCTACCTCTCCTACCTCTGACTTTCTCACTTTATCTACTGCTTCATTTAGCCCTTTTTAAATATAAAGGCGGTCAGATATTATTTCAGTATGAGAAAAATAATCATCCCACCCTGCTTTATAACTTTTACTCATATCGATTATAAACTGCTTTATGTAATTAGGGTCTCCCATGTGTTCATATAACTCCTGATAGAAGCTACCAAACGTTTCCCTAGTTCTACCCTCAGTAACAAACATTACATCACCACTATCTGCATCACTAAAAATAGTTACATAATTATGCCCTCTTTTAATGGCTGTTTCATCAACACATACACGCCTTGTTAAAGAAAAATCTAGTTGTTTCTCTCTTGCTTTAGTAATCTGATAATTCAATACACTCCACAAAGTTGTATCTACTTCACCAAGGTATTTTGCAGCTACACTTACACTCATTTCACCAACTAATTTCATTATTGTCTGCTCAAACACATGGGTGAAATGGATATTTATTCTACCCCATGGTATTCTACCTATTACAAAAACTTTATGTCTATCACATTTAACTCGTTGTATTTTTATGTTTAAATAACAAC
>JANXOQ010000406.1 GCA_025357775.1 Ferruginibacter sp.
TGTTCTAGCATGTGGTCAAAAAAACCAAGCCCTGTATTTAAATTGCTTTTTCCTGTACCATCTAAGTTTACAGTTACTTCAATATTGGTTTCATTTGTTTTTCTAGTTACTGTTGCTTGCCTAGGTTGAGCTTTTAAAAAATGATAAATATCTGCCCAATGCGGTGTACATAAAATAGCATCATCTGTTTTTTCTTTCGAAATATAAATGGCTTTGCAACCTAAGTTTTTTGCCAGTTCCACATCTGTCATTCTATCACCAATTACATAAGAATTGGCAAGGTCATAATTGCCCTTCATGTAATGTGTAAGCATGCCTGTACGTGGCTTACGTGTAGGCGCATTATCCGCAGGAAAAGATTTATCTATTAATATTTCTTTAAAAATTACCCCTTCGTTTTTAAATGCTTCCACAATTTTATTTTGTGCAGGCCAAAATGTATCTTCAGGAAAAGATGCCGTGCCAAGCCCATCTTGGTTGGTAACCATTACCAATTCATAATCCATTTCTTTAGCAATGCCTGATAGATATTGGAATACAGCAGGGTAGTACTCTAATTTTTCTAAACTATCTAGTTGAAAATTGATGGGCGGTTCTATTACCAATGTGCCGTCTCGGTCTATGAATAATACTTTTTTCATGGTGGTAGCCCCCTAAATCCCCCAAAGGGGGACTTGGGAGTTTGTGATTTTTTAGTGTTAATAATTTATTTTAAAGTTCGATTTTAATAATTCCTATTCTATTCAGTCTTCGCTCAAGTCCCTCCTTCGGAGGGATTTAGGGAGGCTACCAGCCTCCCATTCTCCTCCTCACTCCCCACTGTTATTCTCAAACAATTTCTTACCACATTATTTCTATTTCTTGTAATTACTTTTGCTTCTACCAAAGTTTCATACGTTTTATTGGCATCATCCACTTCTACCAAAATAAAATTAGCATCGCTTGGGTAAATCTTTTTTACTATTGGCAATGAAGATAAATTTTTTATCAGTTTTTCCCTTTCTGCTAAAATAATTTTTTTAATATTTTCAAAATCATCTGTAGCTAATAGTGTTTTTAATGCCTCATCTTGATTAAGCTTACTAACGTTGTAAGGTGGCTTTACTTTATTGTACAAATCAATTATGGCCTTGCTTGAGTATGCGGTGCCAACCCTTGCTGCTGCTAGTCCCCAAGCTTTGCTAAAAGTTTGCGAAATTATAATATTGGGATATTGTGAAATTTTTTTTAGGAAAGATTCGGCATTGCTAAAATCAATATATGCTTCATCTATAAAAATAATTCCATTAAATTTTTCAATTATCTTTTCAATGTTGTCAATATTATTTCCCGTAGGATTATTGGGTGAACAAATAAAAATCAATTTTAAATTTTCGTCTTGTAAATAACTTTCTGTTGCAGCAAAATTAATTTGAAAATCATCTGTCAATGGAACTTTTATCAACTCCACATCGTTTATACCTGCACTCACATCGTACATTCCATAAGTAGGTGTAAACGTAAGTGCTTTGTCTTTCCCTGGTTCGCAAAATATTCTGTAGGCTAGGTCTATAACTTCATCGCTACCATTGCCTATAAAAATATTTTCCGCAGGTATATTTTTTATTTTGCCTAATTGTTTTTTTAGTTCCAATTGTTTTGGGTCAGGGTATCGATTTAGTTCTCCAAACGGATTTTCATTTGCATCTAAAAAGATAGCATCTTTTCCTTTGTATTCATCTCTTGCACTCGAGTATTGCTGCAAGGCTAATATATTTTTTCGTACTAATTTTTCTAAATTAAACATCTGCTTTGGCTTTTGTCTTGTATCTAATATCTTGTATCTATCATTCTCACACTCACTGCATTTTTGTGCGCCCACAATCCTTCCGCCTCTGCCATCAACTCCACCGAGGAGCCAATATTCTGCAACCCTTCTTTACTCACTTCTTGTACCGTTATTTTTTTTACAAAGCTATCTAAGGATACGCCACTGTAATTTCTTGCATATCCATTGGTAGGCAAGGTATGGTTGGTTCCGCTTGCATAATCACCTACAGATTCGCAACTGTAATTTCCCAAAAATATAGACCCTGCATTGTTAATTTGTGAAACGTAGTTTCCTGCATTTTCTACAGCAATAATTAAATGCTCAGGTGCATACAAGTTACTAAGTGCTGCACACTCTTCCATACTGTTTAGTAAAATCGCTTTGCTATTTTCTATTGCTTTTGTAGCTATATTTTTTCTTGGCAATGCTTCCAATTGTTTTGAAATTTCCTCCAAAGTATCATCTATTACTTTTTCATTATCGCTAAGCAATATCACTTGACTATCCGCTCCATGTTCCGCTTGTGATAATAAATCTGCAGCCACAAATAAAGGGTTACAACTTTTATCAGCTATTACCAACACCTCACTCGGGCCTGCAGGCATATCAATAGCCACACCAAAATTTTGTGCCATTTGTTTTGCCGCAGTTACATATTGGTTGCCCGGGCCAAATATTTTATTTACGGCTGCTATAGTTTCTGTACCAAATGTCATGGCAGCAATAGCCTGTATGCCACCAACGCTGTATATTTTTGTAATGCCTACCAATGCTGCGGTGTAGAGTATTGCAGGGTTTATTCTGCCTTCTTTGTTTGGTGGCGTACACAAAATTATTTCTTTACATCCTGCAAGTACAGCAGGTATGCCCAGCATAAGTACCGTAGAAAATAGGGGAGCGCTTCCACCGGGAATATAAATACCTACTGTTTCTATAGCCCTGTTTTCTCTCCAACACACTACGCCTTTTGTTGTTTCTATTTTTTCAATGGATTGTTTTTGCGCATTGTGAAATTGGCTGATGTTATTTTTTGCTAATTGAATAGCTGCTTTTAATTCATCTGATAGTTGTGATGCTGCATTTTTAATATCTTCTTCACTTACCGTAAGGCTTACTAAATCTACCTTGTCAAAAACTTTACAATATTGCAACACGGCTTTATCTCCATATGGCTTTACTTCATCAAAGACAGTATTTACCAATTCTGTTAATGATGCTTTTTCTGCAGTTGGCCTTTCAACTAAATTTTTCCAATTTTCACTTGTCGGTAATATTATTTTTTTCATATTGTTATTTTATATTTCACGCAAAGCAAATAAGTTTAGCAAGTTCGCTAAGCTCTTTTTGAAATTATTTGCGAACTTCTTTTTCTTTTTACCTTTACTTAATATTTTTGCGCCCTTTGCCTTCCTTTTTCCCTTTGCGTGAAACTTTTTCACATAATCATCTTCTCAATCGGTATCACCAAAATACCCTCTGCACCCAAACCTTTTAATTTATCTATCACTTCCCAAAACTCATCTTCTTTTACTACGGAGTGTATGCTGCTCCAGCCTTTTTCTGCAAGCGGTAAAACTGTGGGTGATTTTGCTCCAGGTAATAATGCTGAAATTGCTGCTATGGCTGTATTTGGCGCATTCAATAAAATATATTTATTTTCTGAAGATGCTTGTACGGCTTTTATTCTAAACAATAATTTATCTAAAATGGACTGCTTATCACTATTCAAATTTTTATTAGCAATCAATACTGCTTTACTAGTTTTCACTATTTCTACTTCTTTTAATCCATTCATTAAAAGTGTACTGCCTGTGCTTACAATATCAAAAATACCATCTGCCAAACCTATACCGGGGGCTATTTCCACACTCCCACCAATTTCCTCTATTTCTACAGTTATATTATTTTCTGTAAAATATTTCTGTAAAATTTTGGGATAACTTGTAGCTACTTT
>JANXOQ010000416.1 GCA_025357775.1 Ferruginibacter sp.
ACATAAACCAGTTTATTTAACACAATTAAAAATGGAGTGAGTAAGTGCCTACTTCAATTGATTTTTTTACTTGAATGTACCCTAAGTTAAAAATTTCAAATAAAAGAAACGCTAAGTTTTTTAAAAAAATTATTGCTTCTATTCATCCCCACAATTACTTTTCTATTTTTATTGAAAAAGATTTATTTTAGCATAAATTGAAAATATTATAAGCATGTTAATAGAAACTTTTGCGCCCACAAAATTAATGTCGTTTGAAAAAATTGAAACGAAAATTTTTGTAACAATGGAAGAAGTATGCAACTCCGTAGCAAATGAAATAGCAGCACTTATTACAAAAAAACAACGTTTAGGTGAAACCACCGTACTAGGTTTGGCTACTGGTGCTACTCCCAAAAAAGTATATACGGCACTTATTAAACTACACAAAGATGATGGCTTAAGTTTTGAAAATGTAATTACTTTTAACCTAGACGAATACTATGGTGTGCAACCAGATACTATACAAAGCTATAAGCGCTTTATGGATGAAAATTTGTTTGACCATATTAATATAAAAAAAGAAAACTGCTACATACCACAAGGTAATATACCGCAAGAGTTAGTGAAACAACATTGCGAACAATATGAAAAAATTATAGAAAATTATGGTGGTATAGATTTTCAAATATTGGGTATTGGTAGAAACGGACATATAGGTTTTAATGAACCAGGCAGCCATGTAAGTTCTATTACCAGATTAATAACGCTTGACCACTTAACTCGTTTTGATGCTGCTTATGAATTTGGAGGCATAGCCAATGTGCCACGAAAAGCAATAACTATGGGTGTTGGCAGCATCCTAAAAGCAAAAAGAATTGTACTGCTTGCATGGGGCGAACGCAAAGCAAATATTATAAAAGCAGCTGTGGAAGGACCAGTAACTGAGTTTGTACCTGCATCTTATTTGCAAGGGCATCACAACGTACAATTTGTGTTAGACGAAAGTAGCTCGGCAGAACTTACTCGTATAAAAACCCCTTGGCTTACCGACGATGTATTGTGGAATAAAGGCATGATAAAAAAAGCTGTTATTCATCTTGCATTTTTATTGGAAAAACCTATTTTAAAACTTACCAATAACGATTATAACCAAAATGGATTGAGCGATTTGCTTGCATTATACGGACAGGCGTACGATATAAATATTGAAATTTTTAATTACTTACAACATAGCATTACTGGCTGGCCAGGTGGCAAACCCAATGCTGATGATACTAATAGACCAGAGCGGGCTACACCTGAAAAAAAGAGAGTAATTATTTTTAGCCCACATCCTGATGATGATATTATTTCTATGGGAGGTACTTTTCAGCGATTGGTAGACCAAGAGCATGAAGTGCATGTAGCCTACCAAACTAGTGGAAATATTGCGGTGGCAGATGATGAAGCATTACGATTTATAGAATTTGTGAGAGATTATAATCAACAATTTGGAGTAAAAAGTGTGGAAACAGAAAAAATGTATGAAGATGCATTGGCTTTTTTACAAATAAAGAAAAGTGGTGAAAAAGACATAGAAGCGCTACGCCAAGTAAAAGGGATTATTAGAAAAGGCGAGGCAAAAAATACCTGTCGATTTGTAGGTGTGCCACAAGAGCGTGCACATTTTTTAAACATGCCTTTTTATGAAACAGGCTTGGTTGAAAAATATCCGTTGGGCGAAACAGATTTTGAAATAGTATCAAAACTAATTAATGACATAAAACCACATCAAATATACGCTGCGGGCGACCTTGCAGACCCACATGGTACACACCGTGTATGCTTAGATGCAGTGTTTGAAGCCGTAAAAAGATTGCAACACAACGAATATATGAATGACTGCTGGGTATGGTTATACAAGGGTGCTTGGGCAGAATGGGACACTGACCTCATAGAAATGGTAGTGCCTATGAGTCCTGACCAAGTACTAAAAAAAAGAAGTGGTATTTTTAAACACCAAAGCCAAAAAGATGGCGTTGTTTTTCAAGGAGCAGATGCACGTGAGTTTTGGAAACGTGCCGAAGATAGAAACAAAGGAACAGCTGAGTTGTATAATAAACTAGGATTGGCAGAGTATGCTGCTATGGAGGCGTTTGTCCGCTGGAGATTTTAAAAACTAGGCATTAGATTAATAGATTTTAAATATTCCTCATTTTGAAAAACAATTTGACTATTGAGAAATAGTAAACGTTTGATTAATTTTAAATTATAATATCAGAATTATCTCGGACAACAATAAATATTAATTAATTTTTTTGCCTGTGCTGCAACCCCAAATACGAAACATTTTTTAAATACTTGATCGAATTTTTAAAATAACAGTCTGTGTTGGTTTGTAGCATAGCTAGTCTACTAATATTAATTTTTGTTTTATAAATGGTTAGTTATGGATTGGCTAAGCCACTAACATAATATGATTTTTACACCCCCTTTTACTTTAAAAAATAACTCACTTTTAAAATGTTCTGATAGACTAATCCTTATTTAACCCATTCCCCATTACTTTGCTCCAACATTCTAAACCAATCTTGTAATTCCAAATTTATACCACTGGCCTTGGCAAGGTTTGGTATCTTATAAATATCTGTTGTACCACAAACAGGTATTATTCCAGCTGGGTGTTTTAGTATCCACGCAAGTAATAAAGCATTAATAGTTGTGTTATATTTTTCTGCTAAATTGATTATTTTATTTTTTAAGAGGTCAGTTTTCTCATTTTGTATTTTAAAAATATTCCCCAGCGGCGACCAAGCCATTGGCTTAATATTATGAATTTGCATGTAATCTAAATCTCCATTATGCATTGCCCCATTATGTGTAAGCGAAAATTCTATTTGATTAAAATCAATACTTGTTTTTGTAAGTAATAAATCCATTTGTGAAGCACTAAAATTAGAAACACCAAAGCCAATAATTTTACCACTTGTTTTAAGTGTATCTATTGCTGCGGCTATTTCATCTGTTTGCATCAGTGGGCTGGGCCTGTGTAGCAGTAATACATCTAAATAATCTGTTTGTAAGTTTTGTAAAGATTGTTCTACCGATTTTGTAATATGTTCTTTGCTGTAATTGTAATGCTTAATATTATTGTTTCTATTTATATCTTGCAATTGTATTCCACATTTAGAAATAAATTGTAATTGCGTTCTTTCTATTTTACTTTCTTTAAAAGCTTTTCCAAATGAGGTTTCTGTAGTATAATTTCCATAAATATCTGCATGGTCAAAACTTGTAATGTTGTTTATAATGTATTCGTTAATAAGTGCGGTTATTTGTTGTGTATTGAGATTTTTGCCCCAAGTACCCCAATTCATTGTACCAGCAATTATTGTAGAAAAAGTAATATTATTCATGCTTATTTTTTTGTTAAAGTAATTATTATGTTAGCAAATTTTTAGAAGGTTGAATACCCTTTAGGTAGTGTATAATAATTATAAATTCACCCATGCCTAATTCTTAAACTTCTTTCCTATCTTCACTTTTGTATAAAAATACTTTAAATTTTTAAAAAGGAATTCTTAAAAAAGTAGCAAAAATATTAAGTGATGAAAAACACAATTATTTCAGTAAAAAATCTTACCAAAAACTATGGCAGTTTTGAAGCAGTAAAAGATATTTCTTTTGAAGTATATGAAGGAGAAATATTTGGATTACTTGGACCAAATGGAGCAGGAAAAAGTACCACTTTAGAAATTATAGAAACGCTAAGAGAGAAAACATCTGGAAAAGTTTTTGTTGGTGGGTTAGACCTAGATAAAGCCCCCAATGAGATTAAAAAAATAATAGGAGTGCAATTACAAACCTCTGGTTTTTACCCAGGGCTAAATTTGCTGGAGCTTATTAAACTCTTTAGTGGCCTATATAACAGAGAGGTGGATGGAATGGAATTGCTTAAAAAAGTAAACCTTGCAGATAAAGCTAAAAATAAAAGTAAAGAATTAAGCGGTGGACAAAAACAGCGTTTTTCTATTGCCACCACCTTAATAAATAATCCTAAAATTGTTTTTTTAGATGAACCCACTACCGGGTTAGACCCCCAAGCTCGTAGAAATTTGTGGGACTTAATAAAAAAGATAAGGGATAATGGAACAACCGTTATACTCACCACACATTATATGGATGAAGCAGAACAACTTTGTGACCGTATTGCCATTATGAACGAAGGTAAAATTATTAAACTTGATAGCCCAGATGGAATGATAGACGAACTAGTAGCTACTGGTTTTGAAAGACCTAAACAAGTAAAAGCAGCTAATTTAGAAGACGTATTTTTAAACCTTACGGGCATAGAAATGAAGCCTGACTAAGGTTTGATATAAATTTTGTTAAGAAATGTATACTTTTCTTAATTGTTGTTAAAAAAAAGTATAATTTATAATTGCAGATATTATATTTGTAAAAAATAGAAATACAATGAAGAAATTATTAGTATCAACTTCCTTTATTGTTTTAGCATTTAGTGGCATATATGCACAAACTACTAAAACTACTGTGGCTACAAAACCTACAACCGCTACAACTACTGTTGTACCTGCACAAGCAGGGGTAAGCACCAATATTGTAAAAATATTGCCACCAGTGCCCGCATTTGCTAATGCAACGGATAGCTTTAGCTATGCAGCTGGTATGAGTATTGCAGAAAGTTTGAAGCAAGCTGGTGCAAAAAAAATAAATGCACAATTATTTGCAAAAGCTTTAAATACCGTGTATGCAAATGGTAAAACAATTTACACAAAAGAGCAAGCACAATTTGTATTGCAAACAATGCTGCAAGGCATGGCAAAAAATAAACCTGCTGTAAAAAAAATTGATGGCCCACAAAGGAAAGAAGGTGCAGCATTTTTAGCAGCATGTAAGAAAAAGCCTGGTATAATTACTTTACCAAATGGGTTACAATACGAAATACTAAAAGAAGGGGAGCCCAATGGAGCAAAACCATCATTACAAGATCAAGTGTCTGTTCATTATGTTGGAACTTTAATAAACGGAACAGAGTTTGATAATTCTATTAAGCGTGGGCAACCAGCTACTTTTCCGCTTACAGGTGTTATACGTGGGTGGACAGAGATTTTACAGTTAATGCCAAAAGGAGCTAAGTGGAAGGTAAATATACCAAGCGAATTAGCCTATGGCGAAAACCCACCAAGTGCACAAATACCTCCCAATTCTGTCTTAATATTTGAAATAGAATTATTAGATATTATAAAAGCAAACACAGCACCGCCTGTTGCACCACCGCCACCACCAGTTGCGCCGCCACCACCACCAGTTGCACCGCCACCACCACCAGTTGCACCGCCGCCACCACCAGTTGCACCAACATCACCAAAATAAATATGATAAATTTAAGTTTTCCAATTGGGAAATATATAGAGCAGCCATTCTCTGAGTCACAACTCAAAGAGTGGCTGCTTGATATTGATACATTGCCAAAGGCATTGGAGTTTGCTATTACTAACCTTGATGCAGTACATTTAGAAGCGCCATATCGCCCAGGTGGCTGGAATAGTAGGCAAGTCGTACACCATGTAGCGGATAGCCACATGAATGCTTTTATAAGAATAAAGCTGGCACTTACTGAAGATAACCCAACTATAAAACCTTATGACCAAGATGCATGGGTGCTGATAAGCGATACACAAAATGTACCTATAAATGTATCGCTTACACTTTTGTATGCAGTGCATACCCGTATGCTGGCTGTGTTACAAAGCATAAAAGAAAATGAGTGGCAACGAACCGTAGAGCATCCTGAGTATAAAACAAAAATGAGTATTTGGTATATACTCGGTTTGTATGCATGGCATGGAAAACACCATACTGCACACATTATTAATTTAAGAGAGCGAATGGGTTGGTAGATTTTGTAAAAAATATTTTATTTTAAAATATTCTATTGATTTACAAGTACAACATTATTTTGTTTGCTATTTGTTATGCATAACGTCTAATTGTTTGTAGTATCAATTTTAAGCCATTAGAACTTGCAAATTTGAATTGTATATTTAGTAGAGTACAGTTCTCAAAAATAAGAATGACTACATGAGTTTGTAAACTGGAGAGGTTTTTAAACTATATAAATTACGACAAACTTACCCTTACAACCTTATAGAAAGGATTCTATTTATAAGGTTGTAATAGTAATTAATTTAATGGGTTTAATGAAATACACCTTGCTCCATTGTTTTAGCTTGGTCTATCATTTTTTGCAATTGTTCTGCAGATGGTACACGCCCACTTAGATTTTTTGCTGCATTTACTTCTTGCATTTTCACTTCTAGGTTTGTTGCATTTCTTGTTGCAAATTCTTTAACTGTATCTACACCTGCGGCTTCTAATAACTCAGAAAATTGCCCAGCTACACCATCAATGCGATGAAGATCGCTGTGGTTTACCCAAGTAAGAATTTTTCCTTCATCAATGCCAGTAGTTTCAGCTAAAGCTTTTCGCCCTGTTTTTGTGCCAGCTTTAAATAGTAAATCAGCTGTGGTGTTTATGTTTGCAGCTTTTAGTTTTTCTGCAAACACAGATCCAATGCCTTCGATGTCGATAATGTTGTAAGCCATATTTTATTTTTTTTGGAAGTGATTATAATTGAATACAATAAAATACTACAATAACTATGCCTTAGTTAAAAATTGATAGTGTATTTTTTTTCTAGTTCTTAAACATTACAATTATTTCTGCAAGCTTTTTTTTAAGGTCTTTTCTTGCAACAATAAAATCTAAAAAGCCATGCTCTAGTAAAAACTCACTTCGTTGAAAACCTTCTGGTAAATCTCTTTTGATAGTTTCTTTAATAACTCTTGGTCCTGCAAAGCCTATTAAGGCACCAGGTTCGCCACATATAATATCGCCAAGCATTGCAAAAGATGCAGTGGTACCACCAAATGTAGGGTCAGTACATAAAGAAATATATGGTATTTTAGCTTCTGCTAATTGATGCAGTTTTCCTGATGTTTTTGCAAGCTGCATTAATGAAAACGCACTCTCCATCATTCTTGCACCACCACTTTTATTTATAATCATAAATGGTATGCAGTGTGCCATACAATAATCGCAAGCACGGCTTATTTTTTCACCCATTACGCTACCTAAGCTACCGCCTATAAATTCAAAATCCATACAAGCTACTACAAAGTCGTGCCCTTCTGTTTTGCCATGTGCTACAGTTATAGAATCATGTATATCGGTTTTAGCATACGTATCTAAAAGCCTTTGGCCATATGGCTTTAGGTCTACAAAGCCTAGCATATCTTTGCTTTTTACATTTGCAAAAAGTTCTTCATATTTTCCTTCATCAAATAATATATCAAAGTATTCATCACTACCTATTCTATGATGGTATTGGCATTTTGGGCATACAAATAAATGCTCTTCAAGCTCAGATATGGTACAGGTATATTTGCACTCTGGGCATTTATCCCACAGGCCATCTGGCGCATCTTTTTTATCTTTGGTAGATGTTAATATGCCTTTTTTTATACGTTTAAACCAACTTGATTTGTGATGTATTGTTCCATTAACTTCACCTGATAGGCTTGCTTCTAAATCTTCCGTTTTTTTCATTTACTGAAATTTTAAAATAATGCTAATAATGATATTGTATACTCCCAGACTTTTCTGATTTTTTTATTAAGATTTTATTTTTTGTTACTATATTAATTTCTCATTTAAATATATCAGTTATTATTTAAAATCATACAAGGTTTAAAATTTATAGGATTAAGTAGAACG
>JANXOQ010000478.1 GCA_025357775.1 Ferruginibacter sp.
ATTTGAGTAAATATTTATAAAAATTATTTTTAAATTTTTATAAATATTTAAAGCACAAATTTTAGTTTGTGTTTTAATAATTCGTGTACATTAATGTAAATACTGGCTACTGTTTTCTTAAAACAATTTTGTACAAGAATTATATTTTTATGTTAAATAAAATAATCGCATTCTCTGTAAAAAATAAACTAATTATTGGTTTATTTATTATAGCGCTTATAGGATATGGTAGTTACCAATTTACTAAACTACCCATAGATGCTGTGCCTGATATTACAGATAATCAAGTACAAGTAATTACTATTGCACCATCATTTGGCGCAACTGACATTGAAAGATTGGTTACGTTTCCGATTGAACAAGCTAACAATAACATTTCAGGATTAAAAGAAATAAGAAGTTTTTCAAGATTTGGCTTATCGCTTGTTACCATTGTATTTGACGATGCTACCGATGTATATTGGGCAAGGCAACAAGTAGCTGAAAGATTACAAAAAGTGCAAACAGAAATACCACTTGGCATAGGAACACCCGAGCTTGGCCCTGTGAGTACTGGGCTTGGGGAAATATACCAGTACATTGTGAGGCCAAAAGCTGGCTACGAAAATAAATTTAAAGCTACTGAATTACGCACTATACAAGATTGGATTGTACGCCGTCAATTATTAGGGGTAAAAGGTGTGGCAGAAGTAAGTAGTTTTGGTGGCAAGCTAAAACAATATACGATAGAAGTAAACCCCAATAAATTACAATCGTATGGTATTACAATTGCTGATGTTTTTAAAGCTGTAGAAAATAATAATCAAAATACAGGTGGTGCATATATTGAAAAAGGACCAACCGTTTTATACATACGTACTGAGGGGTTGCTAGGTAGTATTGAGGACATAAAAAATATTTCTGTAAAAAATAGCAATGGTGGTACGCCTTTGTTTATAAGGGATGTAGCAGATATAAAGATAGGTTTTGCAACGAGATATGGTGCAATGTGCTATAATGATAAAGGAGAAGTAGCGGGTGCAGTAGTAATGATGCTTAAAGGTGCAAACAGTAGCGATGTAATAAAAGATGTAAAAGAACGTGTAGCACAAATACAAAAAACATTGCCCGAAGGTATATTGATAGAACCATTTTTAGATAGAACAAAAATGGTAAACAATGCTATAGGAACAGTAGAGAAAAATTTAATGGAAGGTGCATTGATTGTGGTTTTTGTATTGGTATTGTTTTTAGGAAATTTTAGGGCAGGTTTGTTGGTAGCATCGGTAATTCCATTAGCAATGTTGTTTGCTATTATTATGATGAACTTATTTGGCGTAAGCGGAAATTTAATGAGCCTAGGTGCATTGGATTTTGGATTGATTGTAGACGGAGCAGTAATTATTGTGGAAGCGGTGATGCATCTTTTAGCAGTTGGCAATGGGCAGCTGGCAGGAGGCAGTGGGCAATTTTCGGGTGATAGTTTGCAAAGTTTGCCCGTTGAAAACCGCCAACTACAAACTGTATATTCTCAAACTGAAATGGATGATAAAGTAAAAAGCAGCGCAAGCAAAATGATGAACAGCGCAGTATTTGGGCAAATAATTATTTTAGTTGTGTACTTACCTATTTTCACTTTGCAAGGCATAGAAGGGAAAATGTTTAAGCCTATGGCGCAGACAGTTGCATTTGCGTTACTAGGCGCATTTATACTTTCGCTTACGTACATACCTATGATGAGTGCTTTGTTTTTAAGCAAAAAAGTAAAGCAGAAAAAAAATATTTCTGATAAAATAATGGGTGTTATAGAAGGTGGTTACAAAAAAGTATTAAATAAAATTATAAATTTCCCAAAAGCAGTATTATCAAGTGTGATTGTACTATTTATTTTTTCAATCTTTATTTTAACTTCAATGGGTGGCGAATTTATACCTGCATTAGAAGAGGGAGATTTTGCGGTGGATACAAGGGTATTAACGGGGAGTAATTTAAGCACCACAATTGCCAATACACAAAAGGCAGCGCATATTTTAAAAACACAATTTCCTGAGGTAGAAAAAGTAGTTACGAAAATTGGTAGCGGCGAAGTACCAACCGACCCTATGCCGATGGAAGCAAGCGATATGATGGTAATTTTAAAACCAAAAGAGGCATGGACATCTGCAAAAACGTTTAATGAATTATCTGAAAAAATGGGCAAGGCTTTAGAAGCTGTTCCTGGTGTTACCGCAAGTTTTCAGTTTCCAGTGCAGATGCGTTTTAATGAATTGATGACTGGTGCAAGGCAAGATGTAGTGTGCAAGATATTTGGTGAAGACTTGGATACACTTGCTGCTTATGCCAATAAACTTGGTACAATTATAAATACGGTTGATGGTGCAAAAAATTTATATGTAGAGGCAGTTGCAGGTATGCCACAAATAATTATTAACTACAATAGAAACACCATTGCGCAATACAACTTAAATATTGCTGATATAAATAAAGTAGTAAATACAGCCTTTGCTGGGCAAGGCACAGGTATGCTTTACGAAGGTGAAAAGCGTTTTGAAATAGTAGTGAAACTAAAAAGCGAATTGAAAACAAATATAAAAGATATACAAAATTTATTGATACCAACACCCAATGGTATACAAATTCCATTATCACAATTGGCTGATGTGCAAATAAAAAATGGACCAAACCAAATACAAAGAGAAGATGCCAAACGCAGAATAATAGTAGGTTTTAATGTAAGAGGCAGAGATGTGCAAAGCATCGTAAACGAATTGCAAACTAAAATAAGCAAACAATTAAAATTTCCTACGGGGTATTATGTAACCTTTGGCGGTGCGTTTGAAAATTTAAACGCAGCCAAGCAAAGACTAATGATTGCTGTACCTGTTTCACTATTACTAATTTTTTTACTCTTGTATTTTGCTTTTAATTCTATAAAAGATGGGTTGCTTATTTACTCAGCCATTCCGCTTTCGGCCATTGGAGGTATATTATTTTTAGCATTGCGTGGTATGCCATTTAGCATTAGCGCAGGTGTAGGTTTTATAGCATTGTTTGGTGTAGCGGTATTAAATGGTATTGTACTCATTGCAGAATTTAACAGGCTGAAGCAAGATGCAATTGACAATTTGCTGATGGCAAATGATGCAGAAAATAATTTACCTAAAATTGATTTAAAACAAATAGTAATGCAAGGAACAAAAGTAAGGCTACGACCAGTGTTAATGACTGCCTTTGTAGCATCGTTGGGCTTTTTCCCCATGGCAGTAAGCAATGGTGCAGGCGCAGAAGTACAAAGACCTTTGGCAACAGTAGTTATTGGCGGCTTACTCATTGCTACATTTTTAACCTTGTTTGTGTTGCCAGTTTTGTATATGAGTTTTGAAAAACTTAAATCCAGCAGATTACAAAAATAAGCCTGCTGATGGAGAAGATAAATGCAAGTTCTTGTTTGTTTATTCTGAATAAATCAGTGAAAACAGCGGAAGAAAAATAAAATCTGTAGTAGAATTAAAGAAAATGTATCACAAACAATTGCAGACTTATTTAAAATTAACGAGCCAAAATTATACATCTTGATGAATTTTAATACAGATAACGTAGCCTCATCAATATTTAGAAAAATAATTAATTTATGAAAAAAATAGTTTTATCTGCGTTTATCTGCGCTATATGCGGACTAGGTTTTGCGCAGCAATCCATTACATTGAATGCAGCTATTGATACTGCATTAAAAAATAATGCACTACTAAAAAATGAGCAACTAAAAACGCAGTATCAACAAATGCTTATAAAAACAGTAAACACAATGCCGCATACAAATGTGTTGGCAGAAGCTGGGCAAATAAATAGTATTTACTATGATACTAAAATTGGTATATCCCAATCCTTTTCTTTTCCCAAAGTATATAAAACACAAAAAGAGTTGTACAACCAAGAGTGGATAAGCAGTTTGTTGAATTTAAATGTAAAAAAAGTATTATTAAAAAAACAAGTGGCACAAATATTTTATAGCATTATTTATCTTCAAAAAAATAAGCAACTTTTGCAATCATCTGATAGTTTGTTTACAGCATTTTATAAAAAAGCTGTATTAAGATTATCAAAAGGAGAAAGTAATATATTAGAAAAAGCAAGCGCTGAAAGCCAATTGGGGCAAATTACGGTGCAGTTAAATCAATTAGAGCAAGATGAAAAAATGTTGCAAATTCAATTTCAATTATTACTTAACAGCAGTAAATCATATACGCCAAATGCAGAAAGTTATAAAGCTACCATACAATTTTTAACTGACACAACTTTGCTAAAAGAACATCCTGAAATAAAAATAATACAGCAACAGCAAAATATAGCCGCTGCAAATATTGCAGTAGAAAAAAGTAAGTTAATGCCCGATATGATTGCAGGCGTAAGCAACACAAGCATAAAAGGCACTGGTGCAGATAATAATTTGTACAGTGGTGCTAAGCGATTTGGTTCTGTACAAGTTGGTGTAGGTATCCCAATATTTACTAAAGCTCAAAAAGCAAAAATAAATAGTGCAAAATTTAGCAAGCAAATAGCTGAAAACGAATACAGCGTTGCCATACAAAAATTGCAATCAGAATATGAATGGGCGTTTACACAATACAACAAGCATTTGCAAACCGTACAATATTTTGAAACAAAGGGGTTGCAAAATGCTGAATTGATTGCTTCTACCGCTAATAAACAATTGGCTAATGGCATCATTAATTATTTAGACTGGGTACAATTAATAAACCAAGTTACCATTGTAAAAAATGAATATATAGATGCCATAAAAAATCTCAATCAATCTATTGTGCAACTCAATTATTTTTCTAACAAATAATATTTTAAAAATGAAAAAAATACTGTTTATACTTTTTATAACAACATTCAATTTTGCCTGCAAGAGCAAATTAACTACGGAAGTTGTAGCTCCAATTGCCACGGATGAAAATACTGTAACGCTTGATACTGCACAAATGAAAAGTGCTGAAATAACAACGGGCACTTTGGAAGAAAAAGAAATTTCATCCGTATTAAAAGTAAATGGAAAAATAGATGTACCACCACAAAATATGGTTTCCATTAGTGTGCCACTTGGAGGGTATTTAAAAGCCACCAAATTACTACCAGGCATGCATGTGAGCAAAGGAGAAATAATTGCTGTAATTGAAGACCAACAATATATTCAACTACAACAAGACTACTTAATGGCAAAAGCTAAAATTAGCTTTTTAGCCAATGAATACAATCGCCAGAGAGAACTAAACAAAAACCAAGCAAGCAGCGATAAAGTATATCAACAATCAGAAGCAGACTACAAAGCGCAATCTGTAATGATAAGTGCTACCAAAGAAAAATTACAATTAGCAGGTATAAATGTAGACAGGCTTTCGGAAAATAATATCTCTAAAAGCATCAATGTTTATTCGCCTATAAATGGTTATGTATCTAAAGTAAATGTAAACATTGGTAAGTATGTATCACCAATTGATGTGTTGTTTGAATTGATAAACCCTACAGATATTCATCTTGCATTAAAAGTTTTTGAAAAAGATGTAGATAAACTTTTTATAGGACAAAAACTCATTGCCTACAACAATAATCAACCTGATAAAAAACACCCTTGCGAAGTTTTATTAATTGGTAAAGACCTTTCGGCAAATGGTAATACAGATGTTCATTGCCATTTTGAAGATTATGACAAAAGCTTAATACCTGGTACATATATGAATGCCGAGATAGTGGTGCGAAGCAATAAAGCAAACGTATTACCAGAAGATGCTATTGTGCATTTTGAAAATAAAGATTACGTTTTTGTAAAAATTACCGACAAGCAATTTAAAATGACAGCAATAAATATTGTCAATGAAGAAAATGGATTAATCGAAATAAAATCAGTCGAAAATATTTCTAATAAAACTTTTGTAGTAAAAGGTGCTTATACATTATTGATGGCACTAAAAAATAAATCAGAAGAATAAGAATAAATTTCAGGAATAAACAAAAATGAAAGCGTCTAAATTTGAAAAATAAATTTACGTCTAATTGTTTTAACTTTACACTACCAAAAATTTGCATACATGACCATACACAAAGAGGGCTATAAATCAATAGCTATAGGAACTATTATTTTTATTGCATCAAATTTATTAATGAATTGGTTATTTTCTTCTTCCTTAGCATGGCTTTGTATTATTTTTTTTATAGCCACACTTGGCTTGTTACTTTTTTTAGTATCTTTTTTTAGAATACCATCCCGTACTCTTACAATAAATGATATACAAATTATATGCCCAGCTGATGGTAAAGTAGTAGTGATAGAGGAAATAGTAGACGAAGAGTATTTTAAAACTAAACGTCTGCAGGTTTCAGTATTTATGAGCCCAGCAAATGTACATGTAAACAGAAACCCAATAGATGGTGAGGTAGTTTATAACCAATACCATAAAGGCAAATACTTGGTAGCTTGGAATCCCAAATCTTCTACCGAAAATGAGCGCCACTCTGTAGTTTTAAAAAAGGGCGACAAAGAAATATTGGTAAAACAAATAGCAGGTGCACTTGCAAAACGTATTTGTAATTACTTAGAAGTAGGTATGAAAGTAAAACAAACAGAGGAGTTTGGTTTTATAAAATTTGGTAGTAGGGTAGATATGTTATTACCCATTGATACAAAACTGAATGTAAAACTAAATGAAGTTGTAAAAGGTGGTGTTACCATTATTGGAACATTATAAAAACTATTTTAACAGTTTTTCTGTAATTATATCAAATAAAATAGATATTTTTAGTAAAGATTATTAATAATTAAAACATAAAAAAATGAAAAAAGTATTTTTATTAGCTGTAACAGCATTAATGGTAACAGGTGCAGCATTTGCAGAAGGTGGAAAAAAGAAAAATAAAAAGAAATGTGCAAAATCTAAAACTTGTTGTTCTAAAGATGCTAGTGCAAAAAAAGCTGGATGTTGCAAAGACAAAGCTGCAGAAACAACTGCTGCTATGTAATTTAAATTAAAAAAATATATTTATAAAGAAGCTACAATTAATTTGTAGCTTTTTTATTTGCCTAAATTTTTTACAAAGAATAAGAAATATCCTTTATAAAATGGTTGCTGCCCTTAAGCAATCTTGCTCCACTTTGTTTTTCCTTTTTGAGAAATTAAATAATTTTTCACAGGTTCATTTTCGTTCAATTCAATATCGGGGTCTACTTCTAATATTTTCTCTACTACGTCTCTAGCAAACTCTAGCATTACCTTATCGTTTACAATACTAGCTAGTTTAAAATTTAATGCACCACTTTGCCTTGTACCTTCTATTTCGCCAGGCCCCCGCAATTCAAGGTCTTTTTCTGATATTAAAAAACCATCGTTTGTTGATACCATTATTTTCATACGCTCTTTTCCATCGTTAGATAATTTTTTTCCTGTAAGTAAAACGCAATAACTTTTGTCTGCTCCACGCCCTACACGCCCACGCAGCTGGTGCAGTTGCGATAAGCCAAATCGCTCAGCACTTTCAATAACCATTACTGATGCATTTGGTACATTTACTCCTACTTCTATTACTGTTGTACTTACCATTATTTGAGTCTCACCCTTTACAAAACGCTGCATGTTATTTTCTTTTACCACCGCATCTTGCTTGCCATGCACCATGCTTATCCAATATTTTGGTTCAGGAAAAAATGATTTTATTTCTTCATAGCCTTTCATTAAATTTTCAAAATCGAGTGTACTACTCTCTTCTATTAATGGGTACACAACATACACTTGCCGCCCTTTTGCAATTTCTATTTTTATAAAATCCATTATCTGTGATCTGGCACTTTCATTTCTGTGTATAGTTTCAATTGGCTTTCTACCAGGTGGTAGCTCATCCATTACACTATAATCTAAATCGCCGTAGGCAGTAAGCGCAAGCGTACGTGGTATGGGCGTTGCGGTCATTACGAGTACATGAGGGGGGATGGTATTTTTATCTCTCAACTGTGCTCTTTGTGCTACACCAAATTTATGTTGCTCATCAATTATGGCAAGCCCTAGGTTTTTAAAATTTACTTTGGGTTCTATTACTGCATGTGTGCCTATTAAAAAATTTGCTGTACCGTCTTCTGCATCTTTTAATATTTCCTTACGTGATTTTGCTTTTACTGAGCCTGTAAGTAGGTGCAATTTTACGGGCATATCTTTTAGCATTTCG
The DNA here is from genome assembly GCA_025357775.1 of Ferruginibacter sp. GTDB lineage: Bacteria > Bacteroidota > Bacteroidia > Chitinophagales > Chitinophagaceae > Ferruginibacter. Next base: position 8,194 of record JANXOQ010000478.1, read on the forward strand.
CTTATACCTATAAAATGCTGTGTAGCCAATATTTCTGTGGGTGCCATTAGTACACTTTGAAAACCATTATCCGAAGCTATGAGCATGCAAAGCAAAGCCACCATTGTTTTTCCGCTACCTACATCGCCTTGTAATAGTCTACTCATTTGTCTGCCACTGCCTGTATCTTTTCGTATTTCTTTTAGCACTCTTTTTTGTGCACCAGTAAGGGTAAAGGGTAAATAATTATTATAAAACTGGTTAAATAAATCTCCCACAGATTCAAATACATTACCCTTGCTAAACCTGTGGCGCTGCATTCGTGTAATTTGCATACGCATTTGTGCAAAAAATAATTCTTCAAATTTTAAACGACGAAGTGCATGTTGGTAATGTTTTTCTGTAGCAGGAAAATGTATTTGCTTATACGCCTCATACCTGCGCATAAGTTTGTATTCTGTAAGCGTAGTTTCTGGTAAGTTTTCGGGTAAATCTTTTGGGGTTATTTTTAAAAATAGTTCTGCCGTAAATTTTCCAAACACACTCCCCGTAATACCTCTTGCTTTTAGTTTTTCTGTGGATGGATAAATTGGTTCAAGTGTAACTTTACCATCCATTTTTTGTGGTGAAAAATTTTCAATTTCAGGGTGAGCTATTTGTGGCGTACCCATAAAAAAACCAAGCTTACCAAATACTAAATATTGATGCCCCACATGCATTACTTTTTGTACAAAATTGATGCCTTGAAACCATACCAAATCAATTATACTTGAGCCATCTTTTAACTTACCTACCAATCTTTTTCCTCTGTTTTCCCCTACCAATTCTAAGCTCAATAATTTTCCAGCCACATAAGCATACTCATTATTTTGGTTAAGTTCAGCTATAGAATCTACCTGCGTTTTGTCTACATGCCTAAAGGGAAAATGATTGAGCAAATCATTGTAAGTATGTATGTTTAAATCCTTACGCAGCATATCTCCCCGCTGTGCAGATACCCCTGTGAGGTATTCGATGGGGGTTTGTAATATATTATTTTGTGAATTGATTATGCAAATATAAAGCGTGTGGAGGGAAGTGGCAAGTAGGGTATGATAAGTGTGGATTAGTAATAAGGGTGTGGGAAGTATTTTTATTAAAAAAAATTTGGTGAAATTTAAAAAATATTAGAATTGTAATTATTGATTGTCCACAAAAATATTATATCAATTATACGAGAAACACTTTTTTCTTAAAACTAAATACCCTTTAGATACAATAGGGTCATTTGACTTATAAGGTATAATAAAATTGTATAAATATATATATATAATTAATTAAAACATGAAGGAAACAAACAGGAAATAAATTTTTTGTTTTTCTCATTTAAATGGACATAATAATTTAAAAAATAGAAACAAGTACAACTGAAAAAATAGAAAACTTAACAAGCTAATTATCAAAAAAAGGGAGACCCTCATGTTATCAGCATACAACAAAATACCATTTATTTTAGCTCTACTTTTTGGCATTATTTACTTTCAAACTTTTTCCCCTTAAAGTTCCGCTTTCCCTTGAAACCAGTACTCCTTCTTTCAGTAATATTATATTCAGGCTGAACCCCCAACTCTTCGGGTATTGCACATTTTGTAACTTCCTTTTCTATTAGTTTTTCTATGTCAAAAAATTTTCGTTGCTCTTTTTCATTTATGAGAGTGTAAGCAGTGCCATCAGCCTCTGCACGGGCTGTACGACCTATTCGGTGTACATAATCTTCACCATCGTGTGGCACATCAAAATTTATTACAAGGTCTATATCATCTATATCAATACCACGGCTAAGAATATCTGTGGCTACTAGCACTGGTAACCTACCACTTCTAAATTGCATAAGCGTATCTTCTCGTTGGTCTTGGTCAAGGTCGCTGTGTATTTCGCCTGCATTTACTTTACTGCGTACCAAATCTCTAGTAAGTTGTTTTACACTAAGTTTACTGCTACAAAATACTACCACTTTTTTAAAGTTTTTAGTTTTTAGTAAATGTACAATCAGCGGTATTTTTTGTGTATCATATACAACAAATGCAAACTGTTTTATTTTTTCTGCAGGCTTGCTTATAGATATGCTTACTTCTTCGGGGTTATGCAAAATTGTTTTAGCAAGGTTGCGTATTTTTGGTGGCATGGTTGCAGAAAACAATAAATTTTGTCGCTGCTTTGGTAAATGCTGTATAATAAAATCAATATCATCATAAAACCCCATATCTAACATTCTATCTGCTTCGTCTAATACCAAATATTTTAAGTTGTCTAATTTTACATAGCCCATTTTTATATGGCTCATCATTTTACCTGGTGTGCACACTACAAAATCTGCACCCATGGTTAGTGCCTTTTTTTCTTGCACAAATGCATTGCCATCCCCACCTCCATAAATTGGAATAGAACTAATTGATGTAAAATAAGAAAGCCCTTCTAAATGTTGTGCTATCTGTATGGCAAGTTCTCTAGTAGGTACTATCACCATGCAGGTTATGCTAAGGGGGTCGTGCACTTCTCCAAGCATTTTATGAATTAGTGGCAATAGAAATGCAGCTGTTTTTCCAGTACCTGTTTGCGCAGATGCTATAATGTCTTTGCCTGCAAGTATGTAAGGTATTACTTGCTCTTGTACGGGTGTAGCGGTGTCGTAGTTGGATGCCTCTATACCTTCTTGCAGGCGTGCATCAAAGTTAAATTCTGTAAATTTCAAAACTTTGTAATTATTATTTGGGTAAAGTTAAGTTGTTTTTGGGGTAAGATGTTTTTTGGTAAATTTTTACGCCATGTAAAATTCTACAAATAGTTTAACAAAAAATATTTTATCATTTCTTAATGAAAATAATACCATTTCTTATTGGTTTTAATACATGGATTATAATTATTAAAGACTTTTGTGGGATTGCTTTACCAATTATTATTTATGATTGTTTATAATGCAAAAACTATTTTTTATTTTAGTATTTCCTAAGCGACAAACATCAATCAAGTTAATTTTGCATAGCTATTGGTGAAAACCAAGGTAAGATGCGTAGCACCGGTGCTTTTGAAACCAACAGTGATATGGTAAAGCAAAAAATAAATTAGATATAGCAGCCAATGCCTGCCATATTGAAAAAAATAAAATTTAGAATTGTATATTGAGTTCAGTTATCTAATATCTCTTATCTAAAAACTAACCATGGGAATAGCAGAAATAAACAACAACACTAACACCATTACAATCAAAGCAAATCTTT
>JANXOQ010000022.1 GCA_025357775.1 Ferruginibacter sp.
TATTTTAGCAGGGTATTGGCTATTAGATTTTAAAATTTCATCATTACCTGATAAACAAGCTCCAATTTTTTTCTCCATTACTTGGATAACTGCTCTATCAATTACAGCAGCAATATTCAATCCAGGGTTTTCAGACTTAATTTTACGCATTACTGCATTAAAAGATTTTGCACCATTTTCAAAATCTTTTGAATAATTTGAATTCCCCTCAGTTACAGGTGTAAATTTATTAGCAATTTTGCGATTGCTTTCATTTATTTCAGATACGGGAGCAGAAGTTTGTGGTAATGTACCTTTATCCGCTAAAATTTGTGTTGTTGGCATTTTTTATAATTTTTATAAGTTTAAAATTTGCTTAACAAAGATTTTTTCTTAGTTTTTTACCATAAAAATTTGAGAAAATAATAAATTGAGGCAAAACCTCAATTTATCATCTTATTATTTTTACTGCACTACTGTAGGAAAAACATTTGCGCCAGTTGCACTACCTGTTCTAGTAAAAGTAAATCTTATAGCTCCACCTGCTGCGGTGTCTCTTTTAATATTACCTTCATATTTTAGGTTATTGTTCAATTTTATAGAAAAAGGAGCTACACCATTTGTAGTAAAAATTAAAGATTGCTCACTTTTCGCTCTTGTTAATACCTGTGCACAACTTGAGCTGTCACATGGTTTATTTACACCAGTTACTTGTAAATTATAAAGCTGGTTTATAACGGTGCCATTAATATTGCTTACTAGTGCATAGCAAGCATTTGGGTAAAAAGTAGAACCTGATATAACTAACTTAAGCTTTTTAAGCCCAGCACTATCCACTACAGATGGTGTGATGGCAATGGTATCGTTGGTAGGAAAAGCGATAACTCCACAAGAAGGTACTGATGTGCTGTCTACAGATACAACGGTATTAGCTAGAAGGCTTCCTGCCCTTGCAGAAACGGTATAAGTACCAGCATATCCAAATTTAATACTGGCAGTATTGCCGTTTGCTGTTATAATAACATTATTATTTGGCACTACACTCCAGCTAGTTGCTACGGTACTTGTATTATTTTTAAAACTAAATAATACTGCTTCATCTTTTGCAATTCCATTTACCTTGGGCGTTTCAATTATTGCCTCTGTAGGGTTTATGGTATCATTGTTTTTCTTACAAGCTACTAATACTGCCATTAGAAATATAACGGCTAGTACAGCGAATTTCATTTTTTTCATTTTTTCGTTTTTTAATGATTATAATTTGATTAATAAGATAGGCTAAAGCTTTAAAATACCCCTTCTTTAATAGATATACAACACAGAAATATCAAAAGGTTAGGTTTCCATAAAATATTTTTTTATTTTTTTAAAATTAAAACAGCAATAATTTTTACATCATTGATAATTATCAATTTTGGTAATTAAAAAATCTAGTATATTATTTATAAAAATTTAGAAAAGATATATAACTATCAAACTAAATAGAAGTAATGATGACTTAATTGTTAAAAAAACGCAATATGCAATTTTTGATTTTGTAAGTTTAAAGAACCTAAAATTGTATCTTTGCACACGTTAAAAAAGGCTTATGAACCCAATACAAATGGTAGATACTAAAACACAGTATCATAAAATAAAAAATGAAGTAGATGCTGCTGTAATAGCAGTAATGGAAAGTAGCCGATTTATAGGTGGTGATGTAGTTTCTACATTTGCAAACAACCTTGGTAAATACCATGGTAGCAAGCATACTATACCTTGTGCAAATGGTACGGATGCATTACAAATAGCCATGATGGCCTTAGGTTTAAAAGCAGGCGATGAAGTAATAACTCCCTCATTTACTTATATAGCAACTGTGGAAGTAGCAGCATTGCTTGGTATAAAACCAATATTTATAGAAGTAAATAAAAAAACCTTTTGCATAGAAACAGCTGATATTGAAAAAGCAATTACTACAAAAACAAAAGCAATTATACCTGTACATTTATATGGGCACTCCGCCGACATGGAAGATATTATGAATATTGCAAAAAAGCATAACCTTTATGTAATAGAAGATAATGCACAAGGTATTGGCAACGACTATACTTTTAGTGATGGTACATCAAAAAAAACGGGAAGTATTGGGCACATTGGCTGTACTTCTTTTTATCCATCAAAAAACCTTGGCGGCTTTGGTGATGGTGGAGCTATTTTTACTGATGATGATGCATTGGCAGTACAATTAAAAATGATTGCATCTCATGGGCAAAGCAAACAATATTATCATGATGTAATAGGCTGCAACTCTCGGTTGGATGCTATGCAAGCTGCAATATTGGATATAAAATTAAAATATTTAGATGAATACATTGCTGCAAGAAGAAAATCAGCAGATTATTATGATGCTGCTTTTGCTAGCAATGAAAAAATAACTACTCCATTTAGAGTTGGTAATAATAACCATGTTTTTCATCAATATACACTTACCTTAAATGGTGTAGATAGAGATGCTTTAAAATTACATTTAGAAACACAAGGAATACCTAGTATGATTTATTACCCAGTGCCTGCACATAAGCAAAAAATGTTTGAAGCTTTTGGTGGTGGCGATTATGACTTGCCAATATCTGATTGGCTTACAGAAAGAGTAATCTCTTTACCAATGCATACCGAGTTAGAAAAGGAACAACAAGACTTTATTGTAAAAAATATTTTAGATTTTGTAAACCGTTAATATGAAAATAGCAGTTATAGGAACTGGATATGTTGGGTTGGTTACTGGTACTTGTTTTGCAGAAACTGGCAACAATGTTATTTGTGTAGATATTGATAAAAACAAAGTAGATAAATTAACTGCTGGAGAAATTACAATTTATGAACCAGGGTTGGAAAAACTTTTTTTAAGAAATCAAAAAGAAGGAAGATTAACGTTTACACAGTCGCTTAGTGATGCAATTGTAGATGCAGAAGTAATTTTTTTAGCATTACCTACACCACCTGGTGCTGATGGTGCTGCAGATTTAAAATATATTATTGGGGTAGCCGAAGAGTTAGGTAAGCTATTAAAACCTACAGAATATAAAGTAATTATTGATAAAAGTACTGTGCCTGTGGGTACAGCTGAAAAAGTTAAAGCCACTATCTTAAACAGTAGTTCACAAGTTCTGCCCTTTGGCAAGGATTTAAGTGGGGCTTTTGATGTGGTAAGCAATCCTGAATTTTTGCGTGAGGGTGTAGCTGTTGAAGATTTTATGAAGCCAGATAGAGTGGTAATAGGTACAGAAAGTAAAAGAGCTATAAAAATATTAAATGATCTATATGCACCTTTTGTACGCCAAGGAAATCCATTAATTTTTATGGATGAAAAAAGTGCAGAGCTTACAAAATATGCTGCCAATGCTTTTCTTGCAGTAAAAATTAGTTTTATGAATGAGATAGCGCAAGTGTGTGAGCTATTGGGTGCAGATGTAGACATGGTGCGAAAAGGAATTGGTAGTGATGAAAGAATTGGCAAACGCTTTTTATTTCCTGGCATAGGATATGGTGGAAGTTGTTTTCCAAAAGATGTACAAGCACTAGCAATGAGTGCAGATGAAGTGGGGTACGATTTTAAAATATTAGATGCAGTAATGGAAGTTAATGCAAAACAAAAAGTGCATCTTATTCCAAAAATAAAAACATTTTTTGGTAACGATGTTGCTGGTAAACATTTTGCATTGTGGGGATTATCATTTAAGCCAAATACTGATGATGTGAGAGAGGCACCAGCATTTTACATGATAGATGCATTGCTTGCCGAAGGTGCTACTGTAAGCGCCTTTGACCCCGAAGGTATGGCCAACACAAAAATAACTTATGATGGTAAAATAACTTTTGCTTCTAGCCAGTACGAAGCATTGAATAATGCAGATGCATTAATTATAGCTACAGAATGGAACGAATTTAGAACGCCTGATTTTGAAAAAATAAGTACAGCTTTAAAAACAAAAACAATATTTGATGGTAGAAATTTATTTGACCTTTCACAAATGGAAAAATTAGGTTTTCACTATGAAAGTATTGGGAGAAGAACGGTAGCTCCCTAATTCCCACAAAGGGGTCTTTGAATTTTGAAATTTAAAAGACTTATACAAATTTATATGATTGAAAAAAAAATAGAGACTTCGCAAATTCCCATTTCAAAAGGTAGTGGGATTAGAATATTAATAACTGGTGCAGCTGGCTTCTTGGGTTCACATCTTTGCGATAGATTTATAAAAGAAAATTATCATGTAATAGCCATGGATAATTTAATAACGGGAGATTTAAAAAATATTGAGCATCTTTTTAAATTACCAAATTTTGAATTTTATCATCATGATGTTTCAAAGTTTATACATGTAACGGGTGAGCTAAATTATATTTTACATTTTGCATCACCTGCTAGCCCTATAGATTATTTAAAAATACCTATTCAAACGTTAAAAGTAGGTTCGCTGGGTACGCACAATTGTTTAGGATTAGCTAAGGCAAAAAATGCTAGAATATTGGTAGCAAGTACAAGTGAAGTATATGGCGACCCACAAGTACATCCTCAAACAGAAGAATATTGGGGAAACGTAAACCCTGTAGGGCCTAGAGGCGTCTATGATGAAGCAAAGCGTTTTCAAGAAGCCATCACCATGGCTTATCATACTTTTCATAATGTGGAAACTAGAATTATAAGAATTTTTAATACTTATGGCCCACGCATGAGATTGAATGATGGACGAGCCTTACCTGCATTTATAGGGCAAGCACTAAGAGGTGAAGACCTTACTGTATTTGGAGATGGTAGCCAAACAAGAAGCTTTTGCTTTGTTGATGATTTGGTAGATGGTATTTATAAATTGCTCATGAGTGATTATGTGCAACCTGTAAATATTGGAAACCCTGATGAGATTTCTTTAAAAGACTTTGCAGAAGAAATTATTAAACTTACAGGCACAACACAAAAAATAGTTTACAAGGATTTGCCGGTAGATGACCCAAAACAAAGACAACCAGATATAACAAAAGCAAAAGAAATTTTAGGGTGGTCACCAAAAGTAAATAGAGCAGAAGGGTTAAAGATTACTTACGAATATTTTAAAAGCCTACCAAAGGAAGAGTTAAATAAATTACCAAAAGAGTTTAAATAACTAATAACTACTAACAAATAACTGTTAACGAATGTATCAAGAATTAATTGAGAAAAAACAAAAGCTAGCTGTGATAGGGCTTGGTTATGTAGGTTTACCGATTGCATTAGAATTTGCTAAAAGCATAAAAGTTATAGGATTTGATATAAATGCAGACCGTGTAAAAATGATGCAGAATAAAATTGACCCAAGTAAAGAATTAGAGTCGAGTGCATTTAATGGTTGTGATATTGAATTTACAAACGATTTGGATGTTTTAAGAGAAGCAACTTTCTTTATTGTAGCTGTGCCCACACCTGTAGATGAGCACAATGTACCCGACCTTACACCCGTACTGCGTGCCAGTGAAACGATAGGTAAGGTTATAAAAAAAGGAGATTATGTGGTGTATGAAAGTACCGTATACCCTGGTTGTACCGAAGAAGATTGTGTACCAGTTATAAAAAAATTATCCGGGCTAGACATGGTAACGGATTATAAAATTGGTTACTCTCCAGAGCGTATAAACCCAGGTGATAAAGAACACACAATTACTTCAATAGTAAAAGTTGTAAGTGGCTGTGATGATGAAAGCCTTAATGTAATTGCAAAAGTATATGAGCTTGTAGTGAAAGCAGGTGTGCACAGAGCATCATCTATAAAAGTAGCAGAAGCCGCAAAAATTATTGAGAATACACAAAGAGATTTAAACATTGCATTGATGAACGAACTCTCTATTATTTTTGATAAAATGAATATAAATACTTTTGAAGTATTAGAGGCAGCAGGTACAAAATGGAATTTCTTAAAGTTTCAACCTGGGCTTGTGGGTGGGCATTGCATAGGCGTAGACCCTTACTACCTTACTTACAAATCAAAAGAGCTTGGGTACGATAGCCAAGTTATACTTGCAGGTAGAAACATAAATGATGGCATGGCGGGCTATGTAGCTAAAAAAGTATTGCAGCATATAATACAAAATAATGGCAACATTAAAGAAGCTAAAATATTAATAATGGGAGCTACATTTAAAGAAAATGTAAGCGATATTAGAAATAGCAAAGTGGCTGACGTAGTGAAAGAATTAAAATCATTTTCATTGAATGTAGATATTACAGACCCACACGCAAGCAGTGAAGAATTACTTCATGAATATGGATTTGGACTAACTGAAAAAATAGGTATTAATTATGATGCTATTATAGTTGCTGTACCTCATGCAAATTATGCAAAGCATGATGATGCGTATTTTGTTTCAATCTCAAAAAATGAAGCATTGATATTTGATTTGAAAGGAACTTATAGAAATGAGGTAAAGAGTAGGGCTTATAAGAGCCTTTAACAAATTTCCCTAAATCCTCCACAGAGAGAACTTTAGTACTTTTAGTTTTGAAAGTCTTAAATATAAATATGGAATTATTTCACGAAGTAAGTTTAGCAGATAAAACATTTTTAGTAACAGGTGGTGCAGGTTTTATTGGAGGGCATTTGGCTGAATATTTATTAAAGCATGGTGCTGCAAAAGTTCGTGTGCTTGATAATATGGTAAATGGTTTTGAAAGTAACATTGAAGTATTAAAAAAATATCCTGCTTTTGAATTTATGCAAGGCGATATTAGAGATATAACTGTTTGCCAAAAAGCTTGTGAAAATATAGATTACGTTAGTCATCAAGCAGCATTGGGTTCAGTACCTCGGTCTATAAAAGAGCCAGTTTATTTTAATGAAGTAAATGTAGGTGGCTTTGTAAATATGCTAAAAGCTGCTGTAGATAATAAAGTAAAACAATTTGTTTACGCATCTTCCTCTTCTGTATATGGAGATGAACCTACATTACCAAAGCTAGAATCCAAAATTGGTAAATGCTTATCTCCTTATGCAGCTACAAAAAAAACGAATGAATTGTATGCGCAAATATTTGCGGATGTTTACGGCTTAAAAATAATGGGCTTTAGGTATTTTAATATTTTTGGCCCAAGGCAAGATCCTGATGGAGCATACGCTGCTGTAATTCCACTTTTTGTAAAAGGTATAATGAAAGAAACACCTGTATACATAAATGGCGATGGTGAACAAACAAGAGATTTTACTTTTGTAGATAATGCTGTTCAAATAAATGTAAAAGGAATGCTTACACAAAATACAGAAGCATTAAACAAAGTGTATAATGTAGCATTAGGGGAAAATTTTACTATAAATTATTTGTATAACATTTGTAAAGAAAATGTAGGAAGTAATTGGCTTGCTACGAATAGAGAAGAAAGAGCAGGAGATATTAGAGATTCATTAGCAGATATTTCTTTAGCAAAAAATTTATTAAACTATGCGCCTACCAAAAAGTTTGAAGATGGATTAATAGAGACCATTCAATTTTTTAAAGAGCTTTATGATAATGAATAATTATTAATCTATAGTTTCATTAATTCGAAATAAACTCATTATTTGAAAAGACTTTAAAGTCAAAAAAATATTAATTATTTATGCCTTTTATTAAAACAGACTTTCCCGATTTATTAATTTTTAAACCAATCGTGTTTGAAGATGATAGAGGTTATTTTTATGAAAGTTATAATGCCAACACCTGCATAGCAGATGGAGTAGATATTAAATTTGTACAAGATAACCAAGCAAAGTCAAGCTATGGAGTTATTAGAGGTTTGCATTATCAGCTAGCGCCGCATGCACAAACAAAATTTATAAGAGTATTGCATGGCAGCATATTAGATGTAGTGGTAGATTTACGAAAAGGCTCACCTATGTTTGGTAAAACATTTTCTATAGAACTTACAGGGCAAAATAAAAAACAATTATTGGTACCGAAAGGCTTTGCCCATGGCTATTCCGTACTAAGCCCTACGGCAGATGTATTTTATAAATGCGATGCATTTTATAACAAAGAAGCAGAAGGAGGGTTGTTGTACAATGATATATCTTTAAATATTGATTGGCAAATAGAAGATGGGGAAGAAATTATTTCTACTAAAGATTTGGCACAACCCAGCTTTGAAAATTGTAAAAATAATTTTCAATTTTAATGTCACAATTAAAAACAATATTAATTACAGGAGCTAATGGGCAACTAGGAAGATGCTTTCAGGCATTATCAATTTCAAATTCTCATTATTCTTTTTTATTTACAGATAAAAATAGTTTACAAATAACAGATGATGATGCATTAAATTTATTTTTTAAAGAAAATAAAATTGACGTATGTGTAAACTGTGCTGCTTACACAGCCGTAGACAAAGCCGAAATAGAAAGAGATTTAGCTATGGAAGTAAATACAAATGCTGTGGGGTATTTGGCTAAAACTTGTAAAAAATATAATACTCAATTCATTCATATTTCTACTGATTATGTTTTTGATGGCTCGGCAAATATGCCCTACAAGCCAGAAGATAAAACAAACCCTGTAAATTTTTACGGACAAACAAAACTGGGAGGTGAATTAAATGCAATAAAAGAAAATTGTGCAAGCATAATTATACGCACCGCATGGGTGTATAGTGAATACGGAAACAATTTTGTGAAAACGATGATGCGTTTAATGAAGGATAAAGAAAGTATAGGTGTTGTAAGTGACCAGCGAGGTGCACCTACATATGCACCCGATTTGGCTGAGGCAATTATGCACATTATTAATAAAAATAATTTTGTTGCTGGTATTTATAATTACAGTAATAAAGGAAACATAAGTTGGTACGATTTTGCAAAAGAAATAGCTGCACAAATAAGTACAAACTGCATTGTAAATCCTATTTGCACAGCTCAGTTTCCCACACCCGCAGCCAGGCCTGCTTATTCAATACTTGATTTACAAAAAATAGAAAAAGTATTTAGCATTGAAACCCTTGAATGGAATACTAGCTTACAAAAATGTATATCAAAACTTATAAATAGCTAGCCAGCTAGTTTATAAGTTCAACAGGAAAACTAAATAACAAATAAAACAATTTACCAATACTTTTGCTTTATGAAAATATTCAATACAACAAGCCGTATTATTATTACTTGTAGCAATCGGTTATCTATTTATTTACAGCAAGAAATTATAAACTTAGGCTATACACCTATTAGGATTTTTAAAACGGGTGTAGAGCTACAAGGTAATATGCAAGATTGCATAAAGCTAAACATTAATCTTCGTTGCGCAAGCCAAGTACTTTTTTCTATAAAAGAATTTAGAGCCGTAAATGCAGATGATATTTATAAAGTTTCATTGGATTTGGAGTGGGAAAATATAATACCTGCCGAGGGGTATTTTTCTATAAGTAGCAATGTAAGTAATGAAACAATTACTAATAATTTATTTGCAAATGTAAAATTGAAAGATGCCATTGCAGATAGATATAGAGATAAAACGGGTGCAAGGCCTGACTCTGGCTCAACTTTAAATGGTGTAGTTATTCACTTATATTGGAAAGAGGAAGCGGCTGAAATATTTATTGATACATCTGGCGAAACATTATCTAAGCACGGATATAGAAAAATACCTGGTAAAGCTCCTATGCTAGAATCATTGGCTGCGAGTGTAATTTATGCAACTAATTGGAATAAGGAAACACCCTTTATAAACCCCATGTGTGGCTCTGGCACTATAGCTATAGAAGCTGCATTAATGGCTACCAATAGAGTACCTGGATTGTACCGTAGCAATTACTCTTTTATGCACTTAGCAGGTTACGAAAAAGATATGTATGAAAATGAATTTGAAAAAATAGAAAAACAGGTTGTAGAAAATACTACTTTAAAAATTATTGTTTCAGATATTAGTGAAGATGCAATAAATGTAACCAAAGTAAATGCAGGTATGGCAGGTGTAGAAGATATGCTTACATACGAAGTGTGCGATTTTCAGCAAACAACCTTACCAGAAATAGAAGGTAGTGTAATAATTTTTAATCCTGAATATGGAGATAGATTAGGAGAAGAGATTGAGTTAGAAGAAACGTATGCGCTAATGGGGGATTATATGAAGAAAAAATGCAAAGGCTACAAGGGGTATATTTTTACGGGGAATTTAGAACTAGCAAAAAAAATTGGGCTTAAACCTAAACGTAGAATAGAATTTTTTACAAGTAAAATTGATTGTAGATTATTGGAATATGAACTGTATGCAGGCAGTAGGGAGCTAAAAAAAAATGTTTAAATTCTTTTACTAATTTATTTTTTTAACACCTGTAAATACCAATATGATGAAATGTAAATTTGTAATTTATTTCTACATTTCCCCTATCTTTGCGGTGCTAAAAGCATCAGCAAATATCATTGTGGATGGAGGTTGAATGATTTAGCACTATATGAGAGCGTAAAAAATACATATAAACAGCCCCCTAAATCCCCAAAAAGGGGACTTGCCCACAGGGGAAATCGAAACAAGTCAATCTACGTTTTGATAAAAGCCTAATAAAGATATAATGATGAAATGTGCGACGCCACCGAAACTGAGCATAGCTTTTGTCTTTGTTTGGCTAACAAACAAAAAAATCGAAGATTTTTATACAAGATATTAGATGATTCATCGAAGTATCATTTAACAATTAAACAAATAACAATTTAACAATTAACAAAATGGGAGACTTACGTTATCAACGAAACTTTGGTATTGCTGCACACATTGATGCGGGTAAAACCACTACTACAGAGCGTATCCTTTACTACACTGGTGTAAACCACAAAATAGGTGAAGTACATGATGGTGGCGCTACAATGGATTGGATGGCACAGGAACAAGAAAGAGGTATCACTATTACGAGTGCTGCTACTACTTGTTTTTGGAACTTTCCAATGGTAGATGGAAAAAAAATTGCAGATACCAAAGAATATAAATTTAATATCATCGATACTCCAGGTCACGTGGATTTTACCGTAGAAGTAGAGCGTAGCCTTCGTGTATTGGATGGTTTATTGGCATTGTTTTGTGCTGTATCTGGTGTGGAGCCACAGTCTGAAACAGTTTGGCGTCAAGCTAATAAATACAAAGTACCTCGTATTGGGTTTGTAAATAAAATGGATAGAAGTGGTGCTGATTTCTTAAATGTCGTAAAACAAATAAGAGAAATGCTAGGTGCTAAAGCCGTGCCATTACAGTTGCCTATAGGTGCTGAAGATAATTTTAAAGGTGTGGTAGATTTAATAACAATGAAAGGTATTGTGTGGAATGAGCATGATAAAGGAATGACTTTTCAAGAAGTACCTATACCTGCTGATATGGAAGAAGAAGTGGCACAATATCGCCAAGAGTTGATTGAAGCTGTTGCTGATTATGATGAAAAATTATTGGAGAAATTCTTCGATGATCCAAATTCTATTACAGAAGCAGAAATGCATGAAGCCATTCGTAAAGCAACAATTGATATTTCTATTATTCCAATGATGTGTGGTTCATCTTTCAAAAACAAAGGTGTACAAACAGCGTTAGATGCAGTAGTAAGATATTTACCTGGACCATTAGATATAGAAGCGGTAAAAGGAACACATCCTGATACTGAAGCTGAATTGATACGTAATGCAGATCCTAAAGAACCATTTAGTGCATTGGCATTTAAAATTATGACAGATCCTTTTGTAGGTCGTTTAGCGTTTTTCCGTGCATACAGTGGCCGTTTAGATAGTGGTAGTTATGTATTAAATACCCGTACAGGTAAGAAAGAGCGTATCAGTCGTATTATGCAGATGCATGCCAACAAACAAAACCCTGTTGATTTTATTGAAGCAGGTGATATTGGTGCGGCAGTAGGTTTTAAAGATATTAAAACTGGGGATACTTTGTGTCATGAAGATCATCCGATTGTATTGGAGTCTATGACTTTCCCTGAGCCAGTTATCTCTATATCTATTGAGCCTAAAACACAAGCTGACGTAGATAAAATGGGTATGGCTATAGCTAAGTTGGTAGAGGAAGATCCTACACTAAGAGTAAAAACAGATGAAGAAACAGGTCAAACCATTTTGAGTGGTATGGGTGAGTTGCATTTGGAAATTATTATAGATAGGATGAAGCGAGAGTTTAAAGTAGAAATAAACCAAGGTGCGCCAATGGTTGCTTACAAAGAATCTTTCAAAATGTTGGTAAATCATAGAGAGACTTACAAAAAGCAAAGTGGTGGTAGAGGTAAGTTTGGTGATATTGCCTTCGATTTAGGCCCTGCAGATGCAGAGTGGTTAGCAGCTAACCCTACAGGTGGCTTACAATTTGTAAATGAAATATTTGGTGGTAGTATTCCTAAAGAATTTATTGCGCCAATTATTAAAGGCTTTACAGGTAGTATGACAAACGGTGTACTAGCAGGTTACCCTGTGGTAGATATGAAAGTACGTGTGTACGATGGTAGCTATCATGATGTGGATAGTGATGCAATATCCTTCGAATTGTGTGCTAAGCAAGGTTATAGAGAGGCAGGTAGAAAAGCTAAACCAACATTGCTTGAGCCAATAATGAAAGTAGAAGTGCTAACACCAGACCAGTATATGGGTGATGTAACAGGAGATTTAAACCGTCGCCGTGGCATGCTAGAAGGTATGGATACAAGACATGGAGTACAAGTTATTAAAGCCAAAGTTCCATTAAGTGAAATGTTTGGTTATGTAACTCAGTTACGTTCATTGTCTAGTGGTCGTGCTACTAGTACGATGGAGTTTAGTCACTATGCACCTGCGCCAAATGCAGTATCTGAAGAGATTATTGCAAAAGCAAAGGGTAAAGTGAAGATTGAAGAGTAGTATTGAGATATGAGTATTGAGATATTAGTATTGAGATATTAGTATTGAGATATTAGTATTGAGATATTAGTATTGAGATAAAATATAGACCCGTTCTGAAAAGAGCGGGTCTTTTGTGTTGGGGGAAGAACTATAAATTTTTATGGCAGATTACGCATTTTATAAAATGTTTTTGACTACAGTAGTATACCCATCAAATTAGTAAATAAAATTACATTTTTCAAAAAGCGACATTTTTAGCTAAAGTTGTGATGTGGTAGCACAGGGCCAAAATGCATCTTTTTCAATTTTTTGTTTTTTTTAAAATCATCTGTAGCAGTT
>JANXOQ010000037.1 GCA_025357775.1 Ferruginibacter sp.
ATTTTGGAAATAATTAATAATTAAAATATGAATTTTTCTGCATATATAATATTATTTGTATATAAAAAAAATTTAATGCTATATTGCAACTCTAAACATATTTACACATGAAAAAAATTTACTTTATTATTTTATCTGCAGTTTTTTCTACAAATTTAATTGCACAATGCACAACCAATCTTCTTATAAACCCAAGTTTTGAAGATCCCGGTCAAAATATAATTGGCAATAATTTTCCCGCTCCATACAATACTTTTGGTGGTTGGATTATTCCATCTGCAACAGCTGGTACAGCATTGGGTGGGTTTAATGTAATAAAAGTAGATGGCTCAGGTTACGCTGGTGGTCCTGATTTAGCTAATGATGGTAAACAATATGTAGATATTAATGGGAGTGGTGGCATTGTTGAACAAAAATTTACAACTACATGTAATTCTTCTGATATAGATTTTAGTGGCTGGTACTCTCGAAGGGAGCCAGGAGGAGTTGGTTTTACAAATAATATTGAAATAGTAAATTCAAGCGACGTAGTTGTAGCTGTATCTAGCTCCGTAACTTTTACTAGCAGTGAAAGTGAAGAAGTTTGGAAGAAAGTAACTGGTACTGCTACAGGGTTGCCTCCTGATACTTATCGCTTTCGTTTTGTAATGGATGATTATGCAAATGTGGATGATGCATTTTTATGCGTAAATAATTGTGTATTGGCTACAAAACTGTCTACGTTTTCTGCTATTTCTAGCAAATGTGCTGCAAAACTAAACTGGACAGCCACCACCGAAACAGATTTAAAAAATTATGAAATTCAAACAAGTGCAGATGGAAATGCTTTTAAAACTATTGGTACAATAGCGCCTAAAAATACTGCTAGTTTAAATAATTATAATTTTTCAACTGCTTCTGTAAGTAATAAAATATTTTTTAGACTAAAAATGGTAGATGTAGATGGTAAGTACACTTTTTCTGATGTAATACCGCTCTCAGTTAAATGCGATGCAAACAATGTTAATGTTTACCCAAACCCTGCAACAGATTTTTTACAGGTAAATATTGATAAAAATAAAATAAGCAATATAGTTATTATAAATGCAGAAGGTAAAACTGTATTAACAACAACATTACAATTTGAAAACAACAAAATAAGTATAAAAGCACTACCTGCGGGTCTTTACGTTGTTAAAGTTATAAACGAATTTGGAGTTCAAAACTTTAAAATAAATAAGTTGTAATAATATATTTAAAAAATTACGAACCATTCACCACGGTATACAACAATAAATATCAATAAAAAAAACTGAAGCTAATCACTTCAGTTTTTTTATTTTTTCAACTAATATTTTTCTTGCTTCTAGTTCTTCATCACCTTCAAAAGCATTTTTTGGAATTATAAAAAAAGACCGAGAGTTAAAATATAGATGAAAAAAATGAGGACTTTCCATCCATGTAGTAAAACTACTCCAGTCCCAGCTTTTGTGTCCATTATTATTTTCTATTGCAAATTGCTCTTTACCTAATACCGCTCTAAAACTATCTTTAAAGGTAGCAGATTGTTTATAAATTACTTGTGGCAACACAAACCAATACATTATCATAAGCAAAAACCACAAAAAAGACATTATTAAAAATGCCAAAGGGCTTATTTGTTTAAAAAAATATAGTGCTGCAGAGCCTATTGCCAATAAATTAATTAGCACCATAATTATTTTAATTTCAGGTCTGCTTACAAAATGATACCGCAATGCTTGTATTACTTTTGGTTTGCTATAGCTAAATAAGTTAGATGTCATAATGCTGTAAAGTTAAATGGCAATTTTCGTTATGAAAAATGGTTTTTTGTAAGACTTGCTGTGAATTGGGGGAAGATACTCATTTCAAAAGCTTGTGAAATGAGTAACATTGATAAATCGTTTACACTTCCCAAAACTGTCTCAGTCTTAAGAAGAGACAGCCATTTCAAAAGTTTTTGCAAATACTGAGTTAGTATTAAAGGAAAATTACTACAATATTGAAGCAGTCTCACATTTCTATTTCCACACTATTTTAAATACATTTGCAAATAAATGAGAAAAAGCATTATACTTTTATTATTGAATTGTACATACGTATTTACAAATGCGCAAACTACACAAGGCTATCAAATAAATTTACAAAGCAACTATAAATCAGGCATAGTATACCTTACCTATTACATGGGTAAAAATTTTATGGTACAAGACTCTGCGGCAGTAAGCAATAATGGTAAAGCTATTTTTAAATCACCTAACAAGTTGGTTGCTGGCATTTATTCTATTATTTTTCCTGGTAAGAGATTATCTACAGACTTTTTGATAGATAAAGAACAAAGCATTTCTATTGTAGCAGATACAAATAAACTTGACAAAACAGTAGTATCAGGCTCTGAAGCAAATATACTTTTTAGAGAATATCAAGCATTTGTAAATACAAAAGGCAAAATTTTACAAACAGAAAAAAAGGCGTTTAATGAATCAAAAACCAAAGTAGATTCTTTAAAACATGAGGCGATTTACAAAAAAGAAAGTGCAGTTCTTAATGATTATAGAGAAAATATTGTAAAAAACAAATCAACATCTTTTTTAGCTATTTTATTAAATGCAATGCGTGAACCTGCATACCCTACACATGTGCCTGTTACGAGACAAGATACCATCGATAATTTTAATTTTTATAAAACTCATTACTGGGATGGAATTACTTTTATGGATGATAGAATAATACGTAGTCCATTCTTTTTACCAAAACTAGAAACTTATTATAGGGATGTAATGAAGGGCTTACCTACAGACTCTGTAGTAAGGGATATAGATTATAAAATGTTGCTTGCTCGCAATGCACCCGAAATGTATAAGTTTTTACTTAATTGGCTTACTGATGAGTATATTAATCCAAAATATATGGGGCAAGATGCTATTTTTGTGCATTTGTATAATCAATATCATAGTAAGGGACTAAGTAAGTGGCTTACAAAATACCAAGATAGTATTGTAACAAGAAGAGCATATATGCTAATGAGTAATTTGGTAGGCGAAAATGCCGCTAACATTGATTTTGTAGATACAGCAGGTAATCAAAAAACTTTGTACGATTTAAAATCAGACTATACTTTAGTGGTTTTCTACGACCCTAATTGTGGGCATTGTAAAGAAGAAATACCTCGTATAGATTCTTTTTATAGGGCAAGTTGGCAAAAAAAAGGTTTAAAAATATATGCGGCATTGTCAGAGTCAGAAAAACTAAAAGCTGAGTGGCTAAGTTTTATAAAAGCTAAGCATATTGAAGACTGGACTAACGTTTATCAATCCAAAGAATCTATTGCTGATGATATAAAATTTAATAGACCGTCTTTTAGACAATTATATGATGTGGTTGTAACGCCTACCATTTATTTATTAGATAAGGACAAAAGAATAATTGCAAAAAAATTAACCTTGGAGCAAATAAATGATTTACTATTAGTAAAAATAAAAAGGAATCAAAATTAACAATACATTTCTTAAACAGCATTGCTAGTTTTACTAGCATTTTTAAAAGATTGGCTTCACTTCTTATCTCAACTAATATTTTTTTAATAGTACTCAAAACAAACAGATTTTTTAAACATACATATCATGAAAAAGTTTTTTATTTACTGTGCCATTTCAATTAGTATTTTGTCAGATTCATTTGCACAAACTTTATTTACTTACGGTAGCAGCGAAACCAGCACAGCAGAGTTTTTGCGTGCATATAATAAAAACAAACCTGCTGCTGTAGATAAAGCAAAAGCAATGCGGGAATATTTAGATTTGTATACGAATTTTAAACTAAAAGTAAAAGCAGCACAAGACCTAAAGTTAGATACGCTTACTCAAATAAAATATGATGTAGAAAATTTTAAAGAACAAATTGCAGGAAATTATATGAATGATGAAGTAGGACTTCAATTGTTGGTAGAAGAAGCAACCAATCGTTCATTAAAAGATATACATGTGCTATATTTTTCTGTGCCAATTGCTACAGGCGCTAAACCTGAAGATACTTTAAAGGCATACAAAGCAGTTAATGAATTGTATGCATCATTGTCATTAAAAACAAATGATTATAAAGAATTAATTGCAAATATTTCTTCTAAATATTACCCAACAAAGTATAGTGATATAGGATTTATTACAGCGTTTTCTTTACCTTATGTTTATGAAAATATTATTTACAATACAAAAGTAGGAGAGGTAAGTAAGCCTTATAAAAATAATAATGGTTATTATATTTTTAAAGTGCTAGAAGAAAGAAAAGAAGTAGGTAAATGGAAAGTTGCTCAGTTACTTTTTGCTTTTCCACCAAATGTAGATGATGATACTAAGTCCAAAATAAAAGCCAAAACAGATTCTGTTTATACATTAATAAAAAAAGGTTTACAATTTGCCGATGCAGCTAAGACTTATAGCGACGATCGCCTTACCTACACTGGTGGTGGAGAATTGCCAGAATTTGGTAGTGGTAAATATAAAATAGATTTTGAAAAAAATGTATTTACACTTGTAAAAAATAATGAAATAAGTAAACCATTTGAAACAGTATTTGGCTATCACATTGTTAAATTATTAAACCATAGCCCTGCATCTATTAATAAAAATGATGCTGCTTTGCTGTATGAAGTAAAACAAAAAGTAAACCAAGATGCAAGAGTTGTTGCTGTGAAAGAAAAATTTATAAAAGATATTACTATAAAAACAGGATACAAAAAATTATCAATTGTATCTAATGAAGATTTATATAGGTATGCAGATAGTATTTTACAATAGTAGCAGTACCATCCGTATTTTTTATAATATTAGTATATGTATTTTCTGTAGGCTTTTTGTTATTTGGG
>JANXOQ010000263.1 GCA_025357775.1 Ferruginibacter sp.
AGTAGTATTATTTACTCTTTTAAAAAAATGAAGAAAGCCTTTATACAACTACATATAGCAGTTTTTTTAGCAGGCTTTACAGCTGTGCTTGGCAAGCTTATTACTTTAAATGAAGGTTTATTGGTATGGTACAGATTGTTAATTACATTTATTGTATTGGCTTTTATTTTACTTCTAAAAAAAGAGTTTATAAAATTATCAATTAGTGCATTTTTAAAAATGACTGGTATTGGTGCAGTCATAGCTTTTCATTGGGTTACCTTTTATGGCAGCATAAAGTATGGCAATATTTCTGTAGCATTAGTTTGCTTATCATCAGCCGGTTTTTTTTCATCATTATTAGAACCTTTATTTTTACAAAAAAAAATTGTTATTACAGAAGTGTTATTAGGGTTGTTGGCAATAATTGGCATTTATATAATTTTCGATTTTCACCCACAATTTAAACTTGGTATTATATATGGTATTTTGGCAGCTTTAGGATCAGCTATTTTTCCTATTTTTAATAAGCAATTAATTAAAACATATTCTCCTCGTATACTTACCTTTTATGAACTATTTGGTGGCTTTATTGTATTAACTATTGTACTGCCTATTTATTTACAAAAAACCGCTACTTCTTTTGCTGTTCCTAATCTTAAGGATTTTTGTTGGCTAATTATTTTGGCTATTGCATGTACAATATTATGTTTCGATTTGCAACTTAAAGCGTTGCAAAAAATATCTGCATTTACATGTAACCTTATGTATAATTTAGAGCCTGTATATGGCATTGTTTTAGCATTTATTTTTTTTGACGAAGGCAAGATGATGAACACTTCATTTTATGTAGGTGTAGCACTAATATTTACAACAATTATTATACAAATGGCAAGGCTTCTAAAGTTAAAATAATACTATAATATTTTATTTTACAAAATAAAATTTATTGCTATTGATAAATTTAAAATACTAATTTGTGCAAAAAATAAAATGTACTTTTTATGAAGAGGTGAAAAATTCGATTGCATCTACCCAATTACTTTTTTTACATCAACAATGAAGAGGAGTTTTTTTTAAAATGATTTATTCTAAAATAAATTGTGAAAATATTCTATTAAAAAGGAGTATAAAATTGAATTACAAAGACACTTATTAAAATATATTTTACAAGTTGCCCCTTAGCAAAGCTTTGTTATTTGTTACAAGAACTAAGTGTTTATTACTAGTTTCGGTTATCCTAGCCAAAAGTCGCAAATTAACCGCA
>JANXOQ010000264.1 GCA_025357775.1 Ferruginibacter sp.
ACAACACATGACTACCGATACCTTAATAAACTCCAATGCGACGACAATACTATCTATGTTTTTGATAAAGGCTAAAACGATTATAAAGCCTTTGAACATTTCAGCAGCAAAGGAACTGGCTTTGTAACACGCATTAAAGACAATACGTTTATACCAACACACAACACAATGTAATAGGCTATGGAGTACATTGTTTGTGAGAAAATGAAAATGCAATAAAATACAGATGTACTGCGTTTTGGTAGTTAATTTATTGACGGCGGTTATTAAGAAAAAACTTTCTCGTAGCTGGTCATTCTCCAACTTGGTTAGTTTTTGTAAAATACACTTATTCAATTTTATTCAGCTAATAAAATTTTTAGAAAACCCCGAAAAAGATTGGATTAACGATACAATACCAATAGAACAAATGAACTTATTTGATTAGCTTGTTTTTCTAAAATTGAAATAATGAAAAACAAAACTCAATGCTAGTAGGCGTTCTTGTAAAATAAAATGTAGTTTTCTAATTTTATAGTACAATAATGAACTTTTAATAGCTTTAAATCTTTTGCAATTAATTAAAAATCTGCGATAGAGTTTCTTGCCCTTCATCTTCCCAATCAATTTCACCTTGTTTACAAATCAACATTCTATAAGGATTATTAAAATTATTTTCAACATCCTCAAGCAAAGTAATTAATTCATTTTTTAGGATAGCTGCTTTTTCGTGCCTATTTATTTGGAATGCAATTCGTAAGGCAGAGTTGTTAGCTTTTTGTTTCCAATAAGTTTCTGTTGAAACGCTATACCAAGGCTCAGAAATTTCTCCTGATAAATATTGTGTCGCAAATTCATTGGCTATATTTTTATGAATATTTTTTTTTAGTATTTCTTTCCACCTTGTCAAAGGTAATCTGTATAAATTTTTTCTCTAAACCATAAGCACCTAATCCAAAACCATCATTCAATTAAAAAAGTGCAGTTTTTCCATTATGTAAAACACCCAAATCTATTCCATAAGCACAATTCTTTTCTAATGACTTTTCAAAATCACTTATTTGTTACTTTAAAATTTCATTCCTTTTAATAACTTATGAATTTGAATACCTTGATTGCTTTTCCCCGTTTC
>JANXOQ010000268.1 GCA_025357775.1 Ferruginibacter sp.
ATGAAAAAATTTACTTTTTTTCTATTTATCTTTTTTACATCTTGTACATGTTTTACAACTATAAAAAACAAATACACTTGCTATTATAGATACTACCACAACTTTAAGTGTCACTATAAATGTAGTTGGTAGTGGTTCAAATAAATAAAGTTTTATTTTAGAATAAATATATAATTGCTGTAATATAAGTTTCCATATTGCTAAATAAAATCGCAAATACCCAATGGCTGCGGGATAGTAGCGGAAATCCTTTTTGTAAAGACCAGCCTATACCAATTTTGTCGGAAAACAAAAAGATGGTAGCGGATAGCCCTAACCAAAGCCCATTAAAACTTATCAGCCCTAAGTTCCAAAAGATTGGCTCAATCATATTACGTTATGAAAGTCATTATTCATTTATAAGACTGATTCAATGTTGCAAGCAAGACTAAATCAAAATTTGTACCTTTGCACTTGCAAAATTTATGAAAACAAAAACCCTCAAAAGAGATAGAGTAAATATTATTACACTTGGCTGTAGTAAAAATATGGTGGATAGCGAAGTGCTTAGTGGGCAATTGCTTGCAAACGATATTGATACCATTCACGAAAATGAAAAACTAGACCATAATATTGTAATAATAAATACTTGTGGTTTTATAGATAAAGCAAAAGAAGAGAGCATTAATACTATTTTAGATAATGTGGCATTGAAAAAAAAAGGTAAGCTTGATAAAGTGTATGTTACTGGTTGCTTGAGCGAACGCTATAAAAATAATTTAGAAGAAGAAATACCTGAAGTAGATGCATTTTTTGGTACGATGGAATTACCACAAATTCTCAAAAAATTTGAAGCAGATTATAAAGGCGAATTAATTGGTGAGCGAATGTTGGCTACACCATCGCATTATGCTTATGTAAAAATTAGTGAAGGTTGTAATCGTACTTGTTCCTTTTGCGCCATACCGCTTATGCGTGGCAAGCATGTGAGCCGCACTGTAGAAAGTATTGTAGAAGAAACCAAGCAGTTGGTGAAGCGTGGCGTAAAAGAAATAATGCTTATTGCACAAGAACTTACATACTACGGGTTAGATATTTATAAAAAAAGAGAATTGCCTCGCTTGCTTAATGAGCTTGCGGTAGTGCCAGGTTTAGAGTGGATACGTTTGCATTATGCATACCCATCAAAATTTCCGATGGAGATTTTAGATGCCATGAATGCGCATGATAATATTTGTAAATATTTAGACATGCCATTACAACATGCAGCAGATAATATGCTACATGCCATGAAAAGAAATATTACCCGTGCAGAAATGGAAGAATTGGTGGAAGCCATACGGGCAAAGGTTCCGGGCATTTGTTTGCGTACAACTTTAATTGCTGGTTTTCCAGGAGAAACTAGAGATGATGTGGAAGAACTAAAATTATTTTTAAAAAAAATGAGGTTTGATAGAGTGGGCGTTTTTACATACAGCCACGAAGAAGATACAAGTGCACATCTCTTAGAAGATAATATTTCGGCAGAAGAAAAAGAAGAAAGGGCACAAGAAATAATGGATTGCCAACAAGAAATATCTTTAGAAAAAAACGAAGCCAAAATTGGTAAAACGTTTAAAGTAATGGTTGATAGGAAGGAGAGTGGGAGATACCTTGGTCGTACCGAATTTGATAGCGTGGAAGTGGACAATGAAGTAATCATAAACACCACAAAGAAATTAACTGTTGGCGATTTTGTGATGGTAAAAATTACGAAGGCGTTTGATTATGATTTGGAGGGGGAGGCCTCCTAAATTTTCCGAAGGGTTAGCCCCCTAAATCCCCCACAGGGGGGACTTGGTCTGAGATACTTTGGGTTTTGGTTTGGGGTTTGGATTTGTAAAAAACCTTTGTTTAACTTTTTCTTAGTGTCTTAGTGGCTCAAAAAAAATAAAAAATGTTTTCTTCCAATAAAATTTCTTATCGCAATACAAATGCATTTTCCAAATTGGTTTTGGATTATATAGATGCTGCACCTGTATTAAATAATTTTTACAATTACTCACCTGATATTAATGGAATAAAAAAAGCCATTGCTGATAGAAAAAATTTTCCTATAAATAGGCAATTGCTAGTAGATACTTTTAATAAGCAGTACAAGGATGTAAAAATATCTAGAAAGGTAAAAGCTAATATTGAATGCCTTTCTAGCGAAAATACTTTTACCGTTTGCACAGCACACCAACCAAATATTTTTACTGGGCATTTGTATTTTATTTACAAAATTTTACATGCTATAAAACTTTGCGAAGAACTTAAAGCAGCAATGCCCGAAAATAATTTTGTGCCTGTGTATTACATGGGTAGCGAAGATGCAGACCTTGAGGAACTTGGAGAAGTATATATAAAAGGTTACAAGTATCGTTGGCAAACAAAGCAAACAGGTGCTGTAGGAAGGATGATAATTGATAAAATTTTTTTAGAAATTATAGATGGAATAGCTGGACAACTTTCTATTGAAAAAAATGGTAATAATATTTTGGATATTGTAAGAGCGACTTATAAAGAAGGGCTTTCAATTGAAAAAGCCACTTTTCATTTTGTACATTATTTGTTTAATGAATATGGATTGTTGGTTTTACTACCTGATGATAAAAATTTGAAAGCGACATTTGCACCTATTATTAAAAAAGAATTAGAAGAGCAATTTTCTGAAAAAGCTGTAACTCAAACAGTGACTGATTTTCCTAAGGAATATAAAGTGCAAGCAAGTGGAAGGGCTATAAATTTATTTTATTTAAAAGATGATAAGAGAGAAAGAATAGAAGTTGCAAAAGATGGATTTGCCATTGCCAATACTGATATTACATTTACAAAAGAAAATCTTTTTTTAGAATTGCTTCATCATCCTGAAAGATTTAGCCCTAATGTAATTCTTCGTCCTGTATTTCAAGAAATGATTTTGCCTAATGTTGCGTTTATTGGCGGCGGTGGCGAAATAGCTTATTGGTTGGAGTTGAAAAATGTTTTTGATGCTGTAGGTGCATTTTTTCCGCCATTGATACTGAGAAATTCGTTTACAATAATAAATAAAAAAGTATCAGATAATATACAAAGCATTGGTTTAAATAATGAAGATTTATTTAAATCTAAAAAACAATTAGTAGAAGAAATGGTAAGGCGAGAAACAGAGCTAACCTTAGATTTGAAAGACGAAAAAGAAGCATTAAAATTAGCGTATGAAAATATAAAAGCTGCTACTTGCAAAATTGATACAACGCTGAATGCTCATGTATATGCACTACGTACAAAGGCTTTAAACAAACTAGAAGTTTTAGAAAAGAAAATGCTAAAGGCTGAAAAGAAAAAATTTGAGGCACAGCAAAGACAAATACAAAAATTAAAAATAGCTTTATATCCAAATAATAATTTGCAAGAAAGAGTAGATAATGTGCTTGAATATATTAGTATGTATGGAGATGAATTTGTTAGTGAACTTTATAAAAATTCATCTGCTTTAGGAAATGAATTTACGATGTTATTAGAGAAGTAATTTTGCAAAAATAATTGGGTGTGCAATTTTAAATTGCCGCTTTTGTTCGGTGGCACACCGACTAATGATAATGAGCTTGCAATGTTATTGGAGAACTAGATTAACAAAATAGAAAAATGGTTTGCAATAATGCTTTGCTTCTTTGCAATCTTAGCATCTTTGTATAAAACTTTAAAATGGCAAGAATACTAGCAATTGATTATGGTAAAAAACGCACAGGTATTGCCGTTAGTGACCCCTTGCAAATTATTGCTACAGGACTTACTACTATTGACTCACACGAACTTATTCCTTTTCTTAAAAAGTATTTTGAAACCGAATTAGTAGAACTCATAATAATTGGTATGCCCTTAAATTTAGATGATACCAATACCCATGGCACTGAGCCTGCAAAAAAAGCAATCGAAAGAATAAAAAAAGCTTTTCCATTAATGCCTATAAAAGAAGTGGATGAACGCTATACCTCCAAAATGGCAAAACATGCCATGATAGAAATGGGCATGAAGAAAAAAGATAGACAAGTAAAAGGAAATGTAGATGTAATTGCTGCTACGATTATGTTGCAGGAGTATATGGGAGGTAGTTGATTGGTTGTTACATTGTTTAATTGTTGTCTTGTTTAATTGTTTTTTTTGTCTGTTTTACATAAATTTTTATTAATTAGAGAATGGTTTTTAAATATCTTTTATTATATAGATAGTGAGTTATTTATTAATAAAATCATCAATACAAAAGTAAAAATGATTGATAAAAATATATTTTATAACTCAAAAAAATAAAATAAATGAGCTATTAAATATTTTTTATCAATCAAAAAAATATTATATTTGAGTTATAAAACTAAAATTTATAGCTCATGAAATGGGTATGGGAACTCAAAGATTGGCCAAATTTTGAATATGATGCCACTGCATTGGCAGCACAAGAAAAAATATTTTACAGCAATGCAGGTGTTATAACTGGCGTTTTTAAACATTTTGAGCAACAAAATTTAGAGCATTTAACTATAAATATACTTACTCAAGAAGCTGTAGCCACCTCTAGTATAGAAGGAGAAATATTGCAAAGGGAATCGGTGCAAAGCTCTATAAGAAAACATTTGGGACTTAAAAGTGATGCTATAAAAATACCTGCAAATGCTGCAGGAGTAGCAGAAATGATGACGGATGTTTATTTGAATTATGATAAACCACTTACTAAAAAAACATTTTTTAGCTGGCATAGTATGCTCATGAATGGTAGGAGAGATGTAGAAACTATAGGCGATTATAGAAAACATGAAGATGCTATGCAAATAGTATCAGGAAACCTTGCTGCACCAAGAGTGTTTTATGAGGCACCTGCATCAGTGAATGTACATGCAGAAATGGAGCAGTTTATAAATTGGTGCAACAAACAACTTGTGCAAAACAAAAATGTGAATATAATAGAGCTTGCAGGTATAGCACATTTATATTTCGAAATAATACATCCCTTTGAAGATGGTAATGGTAGAATAGGTAGGGCTTTGATACAAAAAATAATATCTAAAAAATTAAAAACGCCTGCACTAAATTCTTTTGCAAGAGTAATAGAGTTATATAAAAAAGAGTATTACACGGCATTGCAATCTTGCAACAATAGTTTGAATATAAATAAATGGCTTAGTTTTTTTGCTAAAATGTTATTAGAATCACAGCAGTACAGCATAAATATGTTGAGCTTTGTAATATCCAAAACAAAATTTTTTGCAAAGCACGCAACAGTTTTAAATAATAGACAAGAAAAAGTATTGCTCCGTGTTTTTGAAGAAGGTATAGAGGGTTTTAAAGGTGGATTAAGTGCAGCAAATTATAAAACAATAAGTGCTGCTTCATCTGCCACTGTTACAAGAGATTTGCAAGAGTTGGTTTCAATACATGCATTAACAAAAACTGGGGAGCTAAAAAGCACTCGGTATTTTTTAAATTTAGATGGGTTGTAGTAAAAATATATCAGCAATATTTGTTTGCAGCTTACTACAGTTTCAAGTATTTTTACAAAATGATAGACTAATAATTTATCAATTAAATGTTACAACTATTAAACAATGAATTTACCAATTGTAGCTTACGGCTCACCCATATTAAGAAAAGTAGCAGTAGATATTATGCCAGAATATGAAGGGCTAGCAAAGCTTATTGAAGATATGTGGGAAACCATGTACAACAGCAATGGCGTTGGTTTGGCAGCTCCACAAATAAATAAAAGTGTGCGCATTTTTACTATGGATAGTATACAAATTTTTGAAAATGATGAAGATGGCGATACAGATAATTACACCGACAAGCCAGGTTTTAAAGGTACTTTTATAAATGCTCATATTATTTCATTGCAAGGTGAGCCTTGGAAATACAATGAAGGTTGCTTAAGCATACCCAAGGTTAGAGAAGATGTAATAAGAGAACAATCTGTTACATTAAATTATTTAGATGAAAATTTTTTAGAACACACCAAAACATTTACGGGCATTACTGCCAGAGTTGTATTGCATGAATATGACCACCTTGAAGGGAAACTTTTTATAGACCACATAAAGCCACTTAAGCGTACTTTACTCAAACGAAAATTAGATGATATTAGCAAAGGCAAAATAAGGGTAGATTATAGAATGGTTTTTCCGAAGTAAATTTATTTAGATTTTTATATAGCAACGCTTTCATTTTGGTAAATTATTTGCTTTCTTATAATTGCCAATAAACTAAAATGCCTCCAAAGTATCTTGGAGGCATTTTTCATAAAATATATAATTTATCTATTCATCTCCAATAGAAAAAGGATATTCATATAACCCATCATAACCTGGGTAGAAACCACTTATAGTAATTTCCTTTTCGGAACCTATTACATTTTTCAATTCTTCAATAGATGTTACATCTTTGTCATTTATTTTTAAAATAACAAAACCATCTTTCATTCTACTTTGTTTATCAAAAGCACCATTTGGTTTTATTTTTTTTACGAATACTCCACCTTTAATGCCAAACTCTTTTGCACGTTTTGCATCAAGGTTAGCAAAGTCAGCACCTAGCTTATCAGTAAATGCATCAGCTTTTACTACATCAAAATTGCCGGCTTTATTTTTTAGGGTTACGTTTACTGTATTTTCTTTTCCCTCTCTCATAAATGTAACGGTTATTTTATCGCTTGGTTTATAGCGACTCACTTGCTCCTGCATTTCTGCACCACTAGTTATACTTGTACCATTTATTTTTGTTATTTCATCGCCTTGGCGTATGCCAGCTTCATAAGCACCACCATCTTTTGGCACACCAGTTGTATATATTCCCGAGGCATCTAAAGGTATTTTAGCCTGCTTTTTTTCTTCATCACTCATATCTCCTGCTGGCGCATATTGTATACCTATATATGCACGCTGCACAGTTCCAAATTTTATAATATCGTCTACTACTTTTTTTACAATGTTTACAGGTATTGCATACGAGTAACCGCTATAATAACCAGTAGGCGATGCTATGGCAGAGTTTATACCAATTATTTTGCCGTCGGTATTTACTAATGCACCACCACTATTACCCATATTTACAGCAGCATCTGTTTGTATAAAAGATTCTACACCTGTGCCCTTATTACCACTTTTATCTTTGTTTAATCCTAGGCTTCTTGCTTTAGCACTTATTATACCTGCAGTTACAGTGGTTTCTAGGTTTAATGGATAACCAATAGCTAAAACCCATTGTCCTATTTTAGCTTCATCAGAGTTGCCATATATTAAGTATGGTAACCCTTTTGCTTCTACTTTTATTACTGCTAAATCATAGGCAGCATCTGTGCCTATAACTTTTGCCCTATATGTTTTTTTATTTGTTAATGTTACCATTACTTCATCAGCATTAGCTACTACGTGGTTGTTGGTTACTATATATCCATCATCACTAATAATAACACCAGAGCCACTTGCACGCTGCTCAGGCACGCTATTATTTCCTCTTCCAAAAAACTGTTCAAACATTTCATCATTGCCAAAAAAATCTCCAAAGGGACTTTGCTGACGCTGCGATTTTGGCAGATTGTTGTTTACTTGCCTTGCATTTGTTTTTGTTTTTATATGCACTACTGCTGGTGTTGCAGCTGCAGCAGGTATGGTAAAATCTACCGCACCTAGCGGTGTAGTGCCATCAAATAAGCCTGTTTGTCTTGCATAATTTATTGGTGCAATACCATTTGGCTGCCCTGCATACGTGTTGTTGCTTTTTGCATATTTTCCATAGCCCCAAATTACACCTAATGTGGTAATAGCGCTAATGGCTACAGTAAATGCGATTTGTTTAAATTTCATGTTTTTAAATTTTAAATTTTTAGTTTTTGTAGAAGTAAATCAAATTTTGTGCCTTTACATAACAAAGTAACGATATACTGACAAAATGTTATTTACCACAAAACCTATTTAACATTAAATTAGTAAAAGCTTCGTAGTTAGTCAATTTTTATTATTAAAACTACGATTTTTTAGGCAGAGTTGTTTTTGATTTTTTACTATTAGGTTTATAGTTCTAATAAAAATTGAATTGTATCTACTCCATCTGCATAGTTAAATAAATTTGGGTTTTGTGCCTCACCAAAAGCAATAAGATTATTACTTACTATACTTTGTACATCGTCGGTATTTTGTAAGCTAACAATTGTAGTATTTAGGTCATCATAATATTCATAAAACAATTGGCTTATTGGTGAAAATAATCCTTTGTTTTCTACCAACAGTGTAGCCTCGTTGGTCATATAAAACACATTGTTTAGTAAAATAATAGACAAATTATAATCGTAATTGTTTTTATATTTATGGTGGTCAGCAAAGTATTTATAAGGAGCAAAAGAATTTAGGAGTGCTTCAAAATTATATCCTTTTGGTACATATAATTTAGTAACGTTTCTACAGCCAAGTCCAAAGTAAAGATGTACATCATTTGCCAATGCTATAAGTTCTTTAGCGGTTTCATTGCCTGTTAATATTGCCACCGAAGTTCTGTTTTTACGAATAATGTGTGGGTATTTACCAAAATATTCTTCAAATGTGGTAGCTGCATTATTACCACCTGTAGCTATGTAGGCATCGCACCCTTTTAGCATATCTGCAAACGAAATATGGTTTTGTATTTCTGCATCCAAGCTATATAAATATTTTACTAAATGCTTTAATAAAATATTGTCTTTGCTAGATAATTTTATGGTTTGATAATGTCCGCTTATAAATACGGCTAAAAAGTCGTGAAAGCCTACTAATGGGATATTTCCTGCCATTACTATGCCTATGTTTTTAGGTAAAATGTTATCATCTAAATGGTAATGTGCTACCCATTTTTTTAATGCATCTTTTGTTAAAAAATTATCTGCAATTTGATTCGCCGCATGTTGTATAAACTCAAGTGTAAACCATCCGTTTTTATAACTAGCTTGTTCTTTGGCATTTTTCCATTCTTCGGAGTTTGATTTTAAATATTCACCAGCCTTTACCAATAATTCAATTCTTTCTTGTATGTTCATTAGGTTATTATTAAATTGCAGCAAAATTACAAAGATGGCAATTAAAATAACAGATGAATGTATAAACTGCGGCGCTTGCGAGCCCGAATGTCCTAATAACGCAATATATGAGGGCGGAGTAGAATGGGCAATATCTGATGGTACTAGTATAAAAGGTGCTTTTAATTTAATGGATGGAAGCTCTATGGATGCTGATAAACGCAATGCACCCGTGGCTGCTGATGTTTATTACATTGTAACAAATAAATGTACAGAATGCCAAGGTTTTCATGAAGAACCACAATGTGCTGCTGTATGCCCCGTAGATTGCTGTGTGCCAGATGACGATTACAAAGAAACTGTGGAGCAATTAATGGATAAAAAAACACGCTTACACATATAGCTTAAAACATTATTAAATTAGTGCAATATTTGAAATAAAACTTATTGTATTTAGATTATTTAACTACCATACTTTGCCATTTATTTTTACAATGTAGAATAAAGTAAGAAACTGGTTACTTTATTTTATTTACATACTTAGCAAAAACTAAGTAAATTAAATTGTGTAAAATTTATTTTAATTTATTGGTAATGGCTTACTAAATCAGCTATACAAATTAATGTTTTACAAATAATTCAATTTTTCCAATTTATTTTAAATGATTAAATATATAAAATATTTTCTTTTTGTTTGGTTAATAATGTTTGTGATTTTATCATGCAATACATCTACAAAAAAACAAAATGCTTTTGCGGAGATGGAGAGGTTAGTTTTATTAAAAGTAGATAAAGAATTTGCAGCTACGAGTGCAGCCAAAGGTATGAAAAATGCTTATTTGGAATACATAGATAGCAATGGTGTTTTGCTAAGGCCTAATAGCTTACCAATTATTTCTGCTGAGGCTGTTGATTACATAATTTCTCTAAAAGATACTGGGTTTGTGATAGAATGGAAGCCATCAAATGCAGTTGTAGCAAGGTCTTTAGAGCTTGGGTATACCTATGGAGTTTATAAAATAGTAGTGCCGGCAAGCGGCAATATTATATATGGAACATATATTACTGTTTGGAAAAAACAAGCTGATGGAAATTGGAAATTTGTTTTGCAAAGTAATAATGAAGGAGTAGGTAATGAGCCAATTTGATAATATGATAATGTGCTAGTAAGAAAATTTGAAAACTTTCATTTAAAAATGCTTGGGTATTAAAACAATAAATAGAATAAAAAATGCAAAAGAAAATAGCGTTGGTTACGGGTGGTTACTCTGGTGAGTCAGTTATTTCGTATAAAAGTGCTGCTACTATACAAAATAATTTAGATACCGATAAATGGGATTGTTATTTAATAGACATTCACCCAGATGGATGGTTTTATATGGCTGCAAATGGCGAAAAAATACAAGTAAATAAAAATGATTTTTCTATAAATATTGATGGCGCTAAAATAAATTTTGATGCAGTATTAGTAGGCTTGCATGGTACACCAGGCGAAGATGGAAAACTGCAAGGCTATTTTGATTGTTTAAAAATCCCTTACACATCTTGCAATGCAGCTACCTCTGCTCTTACTTTTAATAAACGATATACGGTTGCTGTTGCTGCGTTTTCGGGTATTAATGTGGCTAAATCTGTACATCTTTTTAAAAATGATGGCGTCACTACTGATAATATTTTAGCACAAATATGCTTACCAGTATTTGTAAAACCAAATAATGGCGGTAGTAGCATAGGTATGAGCAAAGTAAACAAAGCGGAAGATTTAAAAAAGGCTTTGGATAAAGCTTTTAAAGAAGATGAACAAGTATTGGTAGAAGAATTTATACAAGGTCGTGAGTTTACCATTGGTGTTTTTAAAACAAAAGGAAACATTATCACCTTGCCAATGACAGAAGTAACAACCAAAAACGATTTTTTTGATTTTGAAGCAAAATATGAAGGAAAAAGTGAAGAGACAACACCAGCAAATATATCAGAAGAAAAAGCTGATAAAATAAGAGCTGCTGCAAAAAAAATATACCAAGTATTTAATTGTAATGGTGTAGTAAGGATAGATTTTATTTTCAACGAATTAAAAGATGCACCTTACATGCTTGAGATAAATACAGTACCAGGGCAGAGTGCGGCAAGTATTATACCACAACAAGTAATAGCTGCTGGTAGTAATTTAAGAGAATTTTATAGTTTATTGCTAGAAGAATGTTTAAGTTGATGCTTATATTGCAAATATTAATATTAAAAATAAAATAGTTTATTGTGTTTAAATTTTTAACCCACAGGCATTTTTTAATAAACTTGCTTGTAATGATTTGCCTTATTGCATTGCTCATTTGGGGCTTTTTGCTTACACTTGGTATGATTACTAAACACGGAGATTACCTAACAGTACCCAATGTTTTAAAAAAATCTACAGCAGAATCTATTAAACTGCTAGAAAGTAAAGGATTTACAGTGCAAGTACAAGATTCAGTATACACAGATACAGCAAAATTGGGTACAGTTTTAAAACAATTTCCTGAGGGAAATAGTATGGTAAAAGTAAATAGACTTGTAATGCTTACTGTAAACCGAGTTACACTGCCAATGGTAGATATGCCAGCACTTGTAAGTAAGTCTAAGGAATATGCTATTGAATTATTAGAGCGAGGGCATCTAAAGCTTGGTGATACTATTTTTAAACCAAGCTATATGATGGGTGCTGTTATTGAGCAACAAATAAATGGAGTACCAGTTTTAGCAGCATCAAAAATTCCTTGGGGAAGTAAAGTTGATTTAGTAATTGGGTCTGGGTTATCTAATGAACAATTTATGGTACCTTCTTTGCTTGGGCTTTCAATAAATGAGGCTAAAGCTATATTAGAAGAAAAAGGGTTACAACTAGCATCTGTAATATTAGATGCTGGTACCACAGATACTGCAAATGCTTTTGTATACAAACAAAACCCTCCTACATTTACTGAAGATAAAACCCCCGTATATATTAGGGCTGGACAAGTGATGGACTTGTGGGGTAATAAAGTAATGATAACACCGGTAGATACTGTAACTATGGTACAAGAGCCAGATACCGATATAAAAAGCACAGAAGAAATAGCAAAAAAAAAGAAAAAAAGTAAAATAAAGACAACAGATAGAAAAGATGAATAATATTTCAGTATCAAAATTAAAAGAAAGATTACTAAACGCAGAAATCATAAATCTGTTAGACGTACGTGAGCAAGATGAACGTGCAGAATTTAACATTGGTGGAACTTTTATACCGCTTGGGCAAATAATGACAATGCAGGTTGATGAACTTGAAGACTTAAAAAAAGAAGAAATAATATGCTACTGCAGAAGTGGTAAGCGTAGTATGCAAGCTGTATTAATGCTTGAAACAATGGGTTTTACCAATGTAGTAAATTTAGATGGTGGAATGATCGCATGGCAGGCCAACTAATAATAATTTTAGAATTTGAATAAGCATGCTTCATTTTTTTGTGAAACATGTTTTATCTTAAAAAAATGTGTACACCCGAGGTTATAGTAAGTTATGAGTTTAAATAGACCAACTACAAAGGTTGCTTATGACCCACTTTTCTGAAAACTTAATTTTTAAAGAGTTAGATAAAATCCTGAGCTTTTAGAGGCGTTTAAGGTGCCAGTTTCATATTTTTATAAACGAATACATATCAAACAAACTGGCGCCAAAAAAATATTAATTATCCATTATATATTACAGAAAAAGAAAAATAGTATATTTCTTTTAGCTGAGTTTTTCAACCTTTACTAAAAAAGATACTTGTGAG
>JANXOQ010000163.1 GCA_025357775.1 Ferruginibacter sp.
AAAATAAAAATAAATAATTGTACTATTGAAGAGTTAAAAATTCATCCATATATTAGGTGGCAATTAGGAAACGTAATAATAGAATATAAAAAGCAACATGGGGATTTTAAAAATTTAGAAGAGTTAAAAAAAATAATGCTAATAAATAACGAAACCTACCTTAAGATTTCTCCATATTTGAGTTTATAAAACTAACATTTGTTAGCATAAATTTCGCAACTTTACATTTTTATATTTATAAATAAGATAATGAATTTTAGCAAAAATGAAATAACTGCACAGGTAGCACAATCTGCAAAAGATTTTGCATTGCAATATATAAAACCACATTTAATGGAATGGGATGAAAGCCAAGAATTTCCTATTCATATATTTAAAGAATTAGGTAAGCTAGGCATGATGGGTGTTTTGGTGCCTGAAGAATATGGTGGCACTGGGCTTGGTTATTATGAGTACAGCGCCATAATACAAGAAATTGCAAAAGTGTGTGGTTCTATTGGTTTGTCTGTTGCAGCACATAATAGTTTATGTACGGGGCATATTTTATATTTTGGTAACGAAGAACAGAAGAAAAAATATTTGCCAAAATTAGCCACCGCTGAGCATATTGGTGCATGGGGGCTTACTGAACCTAATACTGGAAGCGATGCTGGAAATATGAAAACAACTGCTATAAAAGATGGCGATAGTTGGATTATAAATGGAGCTAAAAGTTGGATTACTCATGGCAAAAGTGGTGATGTGGCAGTTGTAGTATGCAGAACTGGAGAGCCAAGGGCTAAAAATAATAGTACCGCATTTATTATAGAAAGAGGAACCGTGGGTTTTACTGCTGGCAAAAAAGAAAATAAACTTGGTATGCGTGCAAGCGAAACCTGTGAGATGATTTTTGATAATTGTATTATTGCTGATGCTCAGCGAATGGGTAACATAGGCGATGGTTTTAAACAAGCAATGAAGATATTAGATGGTGGAAGAATTTCTATTGCGGCTTTAAGTTTAGGTATTGCAAAAGGAGCGTATGATGCTTCTATACAGTATGCAAAAGAGCGCTATCAGTTTGATCAACCTATTTCAAACTTTCAAGGAATATCTTTTAAACTTGCAGATATGGCAACTAAAATAGCTGCTGCAGAATTATTGATAGACCAAGCTTGCGACCTAAAAATGAAAAATATCCCCATGACTAAAGAAGCAGCCATGGCGAAATATTACGCTAGCGAAATAGCAGTAGAAATAAGTACAGATGCGGTACAAATATTTGGTGGATATGGTTACACAAAAGATTTTCCTGTAGAAAAATATTATAGAGATAGTAAATTGTGTACGATAGGTGAAGGTACTAGTGAAATACAAAAGGTTGTAATAGCTAGGGAGTTGTTAAAATAAATATTTGCTTAGCGATTTAGAAAATTTTCGCAAACAGATTTAATTTTTATATAATTTTTTATGAAAAATATTTTTTTCTTAATATCCATTTTTTTTATTGGGTGTAATAGTTCAACAGAAAATAACGTAAAAGAACATATTAGTAAAGTAAATAATAATGGTGAAGTAGTGTTTAAAGCAAATTGTGCAACTTGCCACAAACCTGCTGAAAACTATGTAGGGCCAGCATTACAAGGAGTGCTAAAACGTTGGGAAAGTAAGGAATTATTATATGCTTTTGTAAAAAATTCACAAGAAGTTATTGGCAGAAATGCATATGCTAAAAAATTATTTGAGGAATATAAGCAAAGCCCAATGTTGCCATATCCCAATTTAAGTGATGAGGATATTGAAGGTGTATTGAATTACTGTGATACTTACAAATAATAGTTATTAATGAAATTTTTATATAAAAATTAGAAAGAGTAAGTTATTATAAAGAAGCAAGAATAATAAGTTTATCTAAAAATAAGCAATGAGTCTATTTTGGTAAAACTTGAAACTGTCATTAAAAAAACCTTCAAAGCAAGTAAAAAAGGTATAGCATTAATTAAAAAAGAGGTAAGTAACACCTGTGAACAAATTTCTAAAGATTACTGAAAATACATTTTACTAGATACAAATATTATTACAGCATTGCTAAAAGGCGAAGCTTGCATTGCTAAAAAATTGATACGGTCTTAGAAGTTTACATACCAACCAAAGTGTTGTGCATCTTTGTAAACCGACACTCACAAACAGGCAAAAAATTAAAATGCTCAATTTAAAATAAATGTAAAAATGACAAACAAACTTTACCCTTGTTTGTGGTTTGACGGACAAGCCAAAGAAGCAATAGATTATTATTGTTCGGTTTTCAAAAATTCAAAAATTATATCAGAAAATCCAATGGTAATAATTTTTGAATTAAACGACACAAAATTTATGGCACTAAATGGCGGACTAAAATACAAGTTTTCACCAGCAAATTCATACGTAATTACTTGCGACACGCAGGAGGAAATAGACCACTATTGGGAGAACCTTGGCAATGGAGGAAAATATAGTAAGTGCGGTTGGCTCGACGATAAATTTGGTGTGTCTTGGCAAATTGTACCAACTATTTTAGGAGAGTTGATGAGCAATCCTGAAAAATCACAAAGAGTAATTCAAGCATTTATGCAAATGGATAAATTCGATATTCAAAAATTAATTAACGCTTAAAATATAAAATTATGGCACAAATTAATCCATACTTGCATTTTAGCGGAAATGCAGAAGAAGCATTTAACTTTTACAAATCAGTTTTTGGTGGAGAGTTTGCAATGATTTCACGTTTTAAAGATATGGCTTCGGCTGA
>JANXOQ010000213.1 GCA_025357775.1 Ferruginibacter sp.
TATTTTTTTGCAAATTTTTTAGCAATAAATTACTTTTTCTAGAACTTACGATATATGGTATAGAAAACGAGAAACTTAAATAGCTTTTTCGGTTGTAATAATTTACTGTTTCACAATATTTTTCTAGTTCTAATTGAGCAGGTCTATTTTTCACAAAACAATGTAAGTGTATTTTTATACCTATACTATGCAATTCTTTTATCTTAAAAAAAATATCTATTACCCCACCAAAGTTAGTAGGGTAGGGTACATCATGTGATATTATGTGTAGATGGTTATTCAAAAAAAGCAGTATAAAAATCTAGTAAATTTTCTTCTTCGTTTTTCCAATTAAAAACATAAGCCGCAGCAATGCAATTTGTTCTTAGCTGGGCATATAAAATTTCATTGTTTAACAAGTTGTTTATTGTTATAGCAATATTATGAGGGTTTACATCATCAAGCAGCAGCGCTACATTATAGTTATCATTTATTGCTTTATATTCAGGAAAATTCATTGTTACCTGCGGTACTGCATTTTGTATATAATCAAAAAATTTATTTGCCAATGAATAATATTGGTTAAGTCCTATATCTTCTATTAAGTTAATGCCAATATAAGCGTCACTCGTTACTTTTACCAATTCATCAGGTAATAATTTACCTTTCATTACAACTTTATCTTCAACAGCATGCTCTATTATTAAGGCATTAGTTTGTTCCACAAAATTACCATCGCCATATATATTAAGCGTAGCATTTATGTATTTCATTGCAGGTATTAAACCTTCAAAACCCCTTCCCTCATTTATTGCACCTTGGTATAATAATGTTTTTGATTTGTTTAACTTAAAATTATTAACCTGCAATGCTGGCATATTTCTAATAAGCCCATATTTTACGTTGTATAATTTTTTAAATTCTTTTACTATGCTAGAACTAACTGTGTATCCATTTTTAAATTTTGGTACAAACCATTTTTCAATTGTATGCCATATTTTATAAATAGTTTTTCTAGTAACTATTTCTTTTTGTTGAGAAAAATATTCGTGTGCATCGTATATCCTTTTCTTTCTTCTAAAAAAAGAAGCAAAATATACAGGCATAATAGTATCTAAATCAATAGCACAAAAAGCATCTACCTTTGAGAAAAGTAGGTAAAAAAATAGTTGTAAATTATATTCTGCATAAAAAAGTACTCCTTTATTAAAAAAAACTTCAATTCTTTTTTGAGTATAATTTTTTGGTATAAGCGGTTCAGATGTATTTTTTGACACACCAACGAGTTTTACTGAGTATCCGTTTTCTACCAACGAATTACAAATGCGAATCATTCGCTGGTCATAGTTCAGGTCGTTTGTAACTGTAAATATTATATGTTTCAAGTAAAATATTATATTTTGGTAGATTTGTAAAATTAGTAATTAAAATAAAATCAATAAATAAATTATCATAAACCAATATTTTTTAGTGAAAATTTATTACTTTTGCACTTAAAATATAGAAAAGATAAAACAATAACGTTTTAAATAAAGAAATTAATGTCGCATTTAACACTAGAAAGAAAAGCTACTATTTTCTCAACTTACGGCGGAAGCGCTAAAAACACTGGCTCTATTGAAGGGCAAATTGCAATGATTACAGAACGCATCAACCATATTTCGATGCATCTAAAAACCAACAAAAAAGATTTTTCTTCTCAACGTGGTTTAATGATAATGGTTGGTCAACGTAAAAGATTGCTTACCTACTTAAGCAAGCACGACCTTACAGGTTACAGAGCTTTAATTGAAAAATTAGGCATACGCAAATAATTTACATATGTAATAATAAGAATTTATTCCCAACAGTTTATTAGCCGTTGGGAATTATTCTTTTAGTGTATAAAGGTTTTATTGCATCCTCTCTATTTAAAAAGCCGTAATTCAAAATCAAGCAAGCAAAGAAGAT
Source organism: Ferruginibacter sp. (assembly GCA_025357775.1). Lineage (GTDB taxonomy): Bacteria > Bacteroidota > Bacteroidia > Chitinophagales > Chitinophagaceae > Ferruginibacter. Next base: position 1,930 of record JANXOQ010000213.1, read on the forward strand.
ATTTCGTTTGCTACTTATAATTAACATGTTGAAACTTATTTTCAATTAAAAAATATTAAAATATGTCATTTTTACAATCAAAACAAGTTACGTTTGATATCGGTGGAGGTAGAATGGTAACAATAGAAACGGGCAAAAT
>JANXOQ010000219.1 GCA_025357775.1 Ferruginibacter sp.
ACAAAATTGCTCCAATAGCAGCCCTTAGTAAATTTATTTTTAGTAATTATACTACAAAATTAAAAAAACATACTACATTTGTATTGTTAAAATCCTAAAGAATGAAGTTAAATTCTACAATAATTGCTATCATACTTATAATAGTATCTAATATTACCAATGCACAAAGCTTTGTAACGGTAAATAAATCCGTTGATAACTTTACTAATACAGCTACCGCAGAAGATAATGTGCACCCTTACACAACCAAATGTGGCAACAAACAAATACAAAGCATTACAAAAACAAATAGTGCAATAGGTGGCACAAGAGAAATATTTTTTAACGGCAACACAGCAAGTTGTACAGATAATAAAATAACGACCAGCAATAATTTATTAAATTTTTCTTTAAACGAGGCAGGTAATAATTGGATAAGTACTAATGTAATATACGATGCCAATACAACCAACGAAATTACAATAAATGAAAAAGGAATGCAGCTAGATTTGAATAGCAATAATATAAAAAATGCTGTTTTTTCTTTAGATTTATTTAATATAAACTCAAACAACGATATATATGTAACGCTTATGCTTTACTCTGCAGCAGATGCATATAGCACACTATCTGTAAAACTTGGAGGAAAAAATTTTGATACTCGCTTGCAATTTAATGCAGACTCACTTAGAAAACACGGTGCTGCAAGCTACCCTGTAGACTTAAATAAAATAGGCGCTATACGCTTAATGGTAAGAACAAAAGGAAATACCCAATTATCTATAAATAACTTTACAATAACTACATTGCAAAATAAAGCGTTTGTAGAAACAGCGCTAACCAACACACAGCACCTAAATGAAGTATTGCTAAACTGGAAAAACAATACTAATAATATAATAATAGCAAGCCAAACAGTAGAAGCAAGTATAAATGGAGAGGTATTTGAGACAATAAACAATAACATTACAAGCACTAGCTTTACATATATAGATAAACAACAAACTTATAGCCAGTACCGTATAAAAACGGTAGATGAATATGGGCGTATAACCTACAGCAATACTGTAAAAACAAACAAATTGGTATTTGATACTGATGTTAAAGTTTTTCCAACAGTTGTAACAACCACTACTACTGTTTTAATTAACAGCAAAGAAGATAATACAATAAGTTTACAATTATTAAACACTGGTGGACAATTATTTTTAACAAAAATGTTAAAAGTATTAAAAGGGATTAACACATTTATTGTCCCAATACCAAGCGCAGCAGCTGGTGCACTATTTATATCCACAACCAATTTAAAAAATAATAACAGAGATAGTTTTAAAATTGTAAAGCAATCTTAAATAATATGGTTTATGGAAAACAAATAATGCAGTTGTCAACCTAAACTTGTCGAATGAGATGTTGTCAGCCTGAGTTTGTCGAAGGAAAGTTTGTCAGCCTGAGCTTGTCGAAGGAAAGGTTGTCAGCCTGAGCTTGTCGAAGGCGGGTTTGAAAAAGAATAAAAGCTGAACAATGACTGATAATACAATTGCACTAGGCAAACGAAGGAGCCGAAGTCAGCCTGAGCTTGTCGAAGGAAAGGTTGTCAGCCTGAGCTTGTCGAAAAACATTGTCAGCCTGAGCTTGTCGAAGGCAAGTTTGAGAAAAGAACAAAGCGTAAGTAAAGAATGAAAATGCAATTGTTTATATGAAACAACCACGGAAAATAAAAATATAATTAAAAATACACAACAATAAACACACATCAAAAACAACAAAAGATGAAATCAATTTTTACAAAAAAATGCTTAAGGCTTTGCTCACTGCTAAGTCTTATTCTTATTTTGGCATTTAACAACAGCATCGCACAAACAGTGCAAATTTCGGCTGTTACCCAACCTGCCCGTGCCAATGTATGTGGCGATGGTATTGACAAAGACGGCAATGCTGTTTCAGCTACAGTTACCGCAAGGCTACTTACAGGCGCAAGTGGTACTTTTAATGTAAAATTACCTGTAGGTTTTACTTACATAGCTGGTACAGTAAGTGGTACAGGTTACAGCGAAGCTGACATAAGCAACCTTAACAACCCATTGTTTACCGCTACAAACACTAGCTTTCAAACAATGACGATAAAAATAACTACAGATTGTAGTTTTACAGCAGCTAGGTCAATATCTGCCACACCAACAAGCGGTGGCGGTACAGTAAGCACCCCAAGCATAGGCAACGTAGACGCACCCAATGTATTTCAACTAAGTTGGACGAACGATGTAATAAACAATGCGGTAGTAGGGCGAACATATACAAGAACAGCAACGATTAAAAACGGTGATATAGGCTATGCAAAAACCTTTCAGTTTCAAAGTATAAATGGTGCAGGAGTGCAGTTAGTAAGCACTACCATTACCAGCCCAGTAACCCAATTGCTAACCCCTGTAGTAAATGGCGATACTTCTAAATATACTGTTAGCGGCGGAGTTTTCCCAGCAGGTTTATTAGGTACAAGCTACTTTGAAGACCAAGAAACGA
>JANXOQ010000223.1 GCA_025357775.1 Ferruginibacter sp.
TTCAACAATTTTATTTTTATTTACTAATGATTGTGTTATATCAATATTATTTGAAATTGTAATTACTTCGTTTGGGTTTGCCGTACTTTCCATGTAACCTAATACGCTACCTTGTTTTGTTTGTTCTCCTTCTTTTGCAAATAGTTTTATTAGTTTTCCTGTGGTTTTTGTAATTATTTCTTTTGGTGCATTTATAGAGGTAAGTTTTGCATTGGTGTTTACAATATCTGGAAATTGAATAAACCAACAAGCAGAAATTAATAGAATTAAAATAGCAAAAAAGAAAACAATACCATAACGAATTAAAAAACTTGGTTTGTTTGATACAATTTCTTGCACCATTTCAGAACGTTGTGAACGCCTTACAGCCCCCTCCAATTCTCCCGAAAGGGATGTAGTATCTTCATTTGTTGTATAAAATTCTGTTGGCATATTAATTTCCTAATTCAAGTTGATTTTTTACTAACTCATAATACTTCCCTTTTTTAGCTGCTAATTCTTCATGATTACCCTCTTCAATTATTTCCCCGTTTTCTAGTACAATAATTTTATCTGCGTCTTTTACAGTACTTAAACGATGTGCTACTACAATTACTGTACGACCCTCAAAAAACTGTTGCAAGTTTTCCATTATTGCTTTTTCATTATTAGCATCTAATGCATTTGTGGCTTCATCAAATAATAAAAATTGAGGGTCTTTATAAACTGCCCTTGCAATTAATAATCTTTGTTTTTGACCTGCACTAATTCCGTTACCTTCTGCACCAATTTTAGTATTGAAGCCAAGCGGCATACTTTCTACAAATGATAATATATTTGCCACTTTGCAAGCATGAATTAGCTTTTTGTAATCGGGGTTATCATCGCTTACGGCAATATTTCTTTCTATACTATCACTAAAAATAAAACCATCTTGCATTACGCTACCCGAAATACTTCTCCAATAATATGGACTGATATATTTCAAACTAGTATCTCCAATTTTAATATCTCCTTCATAATTTTCGTAAAACTTTTGAATTAGTTTTAAAATAGTTGTTTTACCACTACCACTCATACCAACAATGGCGGTTACTTTACCACTTGGAAAAATTGTGTTGATATTTTTTAAAACAGGTTCATTACCCGCACCCGCATAAGTGAATTTTAAATTGTTTAATTTTATACTATGATTATCGGAAAGGTGATTATTAAAATTTGATTGGTTTGGCTCTTCATCGTCTAATTGATGGATTTCATTTAAGCGTTCAAGACTAATTTTCGCATCTTGCGCTTGCTGAGTGAATTGGATTAGTTGTTCTACTGGACTGTTTAATTGTCCAATGATATATTGAATAGCTAACATACTACCTAATGTTAAATGACCATCTAATACAAGGGTCGCTACAATATAAGTAATTATAATATTTTTTCCTTCGTTTATGAAAAATGCTCCTGCTTGCTGGTATTGGTTTAAAGACAGCGATTTAAAATTTAGTTTAAAAAGAGAAGCTTGCAAACCTTCCCACTCCCAACGTTTTAAATGTTCTGCATTATTCAATTTTATTTCTTGCATGCCTTGTATGAGTTGCATTGTGGCCGAATTTTCTTTGCTTGCTACGGCAAATTGTTTGTAATTCAATTGCCGACGATATTTTAGAAATATTCTAATCCATAAGAAATAAAGAAAGCTACCAAATGCAAAAATTATAAATATTGTTGTATTGAAATATAGTAAAACAAACCTGTTGTGCGGTTATAAAAATAGTTCTAAAAGAATAAAAAAAGATGTTGTGCATTCATGTTTTTAGCATGGTTTTTGTATATAATAGTTTGACTATCAATTATATAAAATGCACAACATCAAAACAAATTTCGACAAA
>JANXOQ010000240.1 GCA_025357775.1 Ferruginibacter sp.
AAGGTTATTAACACAAAATTTATGAGAACCCAAAACTTTAACTTTAAAATTTTAATCAACACTTTACCTTTCATCAAATAATACTACACACAAAAAAATGTTTTTCTAAATTGCCTTTTTATAAAAAAAATTATATGAAAAAATTATTGATTTTACCCCTTGCCTTATTGTGTTTACAATCTTTTGCGCAAGAAGATATTGCTGCCAAGTATGGTAATTTAATAACAGGCACAGAGCTTAAAAAACACTTAACAATTATAGCTGGCGATGAATTTGAGGGTAGAGAAACAGGCACCGAAGGTCAAAGGAAAGCCGCTGCATATATAGAAGCACAGTTTAAACTAATGGGATTGCAAAAGCCAGATGCATTAAAAACGTATCAACAGTTTTATCCGCTTTTTCAAGACAGTGTGATAGAAACTATGCTTAATATTAATGGTACTTTAGCGGCTCATGGCAAAGATTATTTAGTACCGATATCAGATAATAAAACCGTAAAGTTTAAATCTAACAAATTGGTTTTTGCTGGATATGGTATTGATGACTCTGCATACAGCGATTATAAAAAAATAAATGTAAAAGGTAAAGTGGTTGTTTTCTTTTTGGGAGAACCTAAAAAAGATGGAAAATATTTTATAGGAGAAGCCGGTAGACAATCTAAGTGGACATACCCAGGGCTTGAAAATAAACTTGCAGTAGCTTTAGCAAAGGGTGCAGTTGGCGTATTTGTTGTAAACCCTAATATGGAAACTTTTAGCAAACGATTTGTAGATTACAATACAAACTCTAATATAAGTTTTGAAAGTATGCCAGAGCTAGCTACTTCCAACACCCTTAACTATGCTATACTTGCTCATGCATATGCAAAAAATATTTTTCCTGTAAATTTTGATACTGCAATGGCAAATGCGAAAAAGAAAAATGTATTTTCGCTAGCACCTACCGACTTTAAAATAGCAATTGCATATAGCTACCAAAAAAATAGAAATATAATTAATGCAAGTAATGTAATTGGTGTAATAGAAGGTACTGATAAAAAAGATGAGTACGTTTTTCTTACGGGTCACTACGACCACTTAGGCAAGCATGATGGTAAAATATATTATGGGGCAGATGATGATGGTAGCGGCACAGTAGGAGTAATACAAATGGCAGCGGCATTTGCAAAAGCTGCTGCAGAAGGGCATAGGCCAAGGCGTACCATTGTTTTTATGACAGTTAGCGGAGAAGAAAAAGGATTGTGGGGAAGTGAATATTACAGCGACCATCCTTTATACCCTTTAAGTAAAACTTCTGTAGATTTAAATACGGATATGGTGGGAAGGACAGATACAGAAAGGAAAACGGCTGACACATTAAATTATATATACGTAGTGGGCCATGATAAAATAAGCAGCGAAATGCCTGTAATAAACGAAGCGGCTAATGCAAAATATACCAACTTGATATTAGATTATAAATTTGATGACCCTAATGATAAAGAAAGAATTTATTACAGAAGCGACCATTATAATTTTGCACGTAAGGGTGTACCAGTTTTGTTTTTTTACGATGGTATGCTAAAAGCAGATTATCACAAACCAACAGATACAGTAGATAAAATTAATTTTGATTTATACGAAAAAAGAGTAAAAATGATTTTTTATACTGCATGGGAAATAGCTAATAGAGAAAATATGCTTAATAGAGATAAGCCGCTTGATGCAGGTACGAGATAAAAAATTAAAAGTCTGCAATTGAATGTAATCGTTTAAAATTAGATATAATTTTAATGTGATTATATACCAGAAACAACAGAATAAATGAAAAACGCATCCAATGTAAATGGATGCGTTTTTCGTTTATTCAAAATATTTTTAAACTACTTACTGCTTAGTAAACTGCTTTGTGATTACATTATTGTCTGTAATTATTTTAATAAAATAAATACCTTTAGCTAATGGGGTAATATTTAATTTTTGAATATTTTCAGAGTTGTTATTAAATGTATTTAACAAAATTAGTTTACCCTTTGCATCAAATACACTTATACGTTTTAATGTTATATTATTTACTTTAATATTTATTTCGGTTAAAGCTGGGTTTGGAAATATATTAAATGTATTTTCTGTTTGTTTTACAGAAATTTCCTCTTCCAATTTGTTTTTTGTACTACTTGCAGTTGCGCAGGTATTGCTCCAAATTGCAGCTACATATTCAGGATGATCTATAAAAGGATTTCTGTTGCCTTGTTGTACTAAAGCGCCGGTACTGCTATTTGCCACAGCTTGATTATAAATAGAATTGTTTCTATTTATTTCTTTTATACTTACAGGGTCTTGATTATGCCATTTTATAAGTAGTTGCAAATACCAAGGGTCATATATTAATAATCTTCTTTTTGTAGCCACTGGTTGGTTTACGGTACTCAAAAATACTTCATTAGCATTGCCAAAACTGCTCCAATTTTGGGAAATTATTTCGTCTTCGTAGCGTGTAGCCATATACAAACATGCTCTAGCAAAATCCCCTTTATATTCATTAATAGGTTCAAATACTGTGCCTGTATAACCAAAATTATTTGTGCCTGTACCTAGCTTGCTCCCATTTAAAGAAGCGGTAGTAATTCTAGTAACCTCTCCATATGGAAAATTACTTCTTAGTGCATTTACTTTACCATCTGTTGCAAAAATATGATGTGCATCACTTACCATTGGTGATACTTGATTAAACCATGATTGTGGTGTAGAATGCTCCCTATTATAACATTGCCCTTCTTTAGAATAAGTACCACATTGGTTTGTACCAAATGTAAATGTATAAGGGTCGGCGCCATTGGGATTGTCACTATACATATCCCAAATTATAGTAGCTGTATTTGCATCGTTTCTTCTTGTATCACTATATTTAAAAATATTCCAAATGCCAGGTGTGTAGCTTAATGTTTTAAAACCAGTTTTGATAATATTTTTTAATGCTGTTTTTAATGGTTGGCAATATAATCCTACGGCTGCATTATAATAAGCACTGGGAGCAGCGCTTGCTAATGCAATATTATTATTGCGGTCTTGTATAAAGGAAGTGTCAAATTTTAATTTTGATAATGCAGCATTAACACTTGTAGTATCATCGTTAGTTATACCTGTCTGTTTAATTGTTGCTTCACCATTGTAATATTGAGGAATTACTACTTGGGCAAATGATTGTAATTGCACTATCACAAAAGCAATACATAGAAGCATTCTTGTTTTAATCATAAAATTTTATTTAAGTACTTGCAAAGCTATAAAATCATTTTATACAAAATTGAAAACAACATTAATTTACTATTAACTTCTGCTCCTTTTTGCAGTTTTTTAATATTATCAATATATTCTCTTGTAATTAAAGCGGTACGCTCTAAACATTATTTTCTATTTGCTTTATGTAATTCTTTTTAAAAGTGCATCCAATAGTAAATACACTTTATGTTTGTACAAAATATATTTAAAGATGTTCGTTATTATCAAATACTTTTTCAAAGTATATTTTTAAGCTATGGTATTATATTTTTGCATTGGCAAAATGAAGGTTGGCTATATGGCACTTATTTTATTACGAGTATTGTAACCCAACTTTTGTGTGAAATTATTTTTGCAAAAAATAAAAATTATTTTTTGGATAGCTTTAAAAAAAGTATTCCCTCGGTTATTATTTCTTCTTTTGGTTTAAGCTTATTGCTAAAAACAAATCTTTTATGGGTTGCCATATTTGCGGCATTTGTTTCTATTATTTCCAAATATATTATTCGTATAAATGGTAAGCATATTTTTAACCCATCTGCATTAGGTATTGTAGCTACTATATTGCTTACAGGTAAAGCATGGGTAAATGCGGGGCAATGGGGAAGCGGCATTGTACTTTTATTTACAGTATTCTGCTTAGGTTTTATAGTTGTTACAAAAGTGCAAAATATCACTATCAGTCTTACATTTTTAGGAGTATTTGTAGGCTTACTTTTTATGAGGCAAATTATTTACCTAGGTTGGCCTATAGATTATTTTGTACAATCTATAAGCACAGGTAGTTTATTGTTATTTTCATTTTTTATGATAACCGACCCCAAAACTACCCCCAACCATACTGTATCAAAAATAATTTGGTGCATAGCTATTGCTTTCGTAGCTTTTTACTTAGCCACTTTTAAATTTATAAATGCTGCGCCAATATTTGTATTGGTTTTTGCACAGCCGCTTGTGCCGTTATTAGATAAATTATTTAAAACAAAATCTTACCAATGGCACAATAAGATAGAACATAAAATAATTTCAAACTTTACGATAAATAAACTCTCCATTAATAATTCATTCAATTAAAAAAAAAAAATGAAAAAGAAACTATTTATAATAGCAACAGCTATTGCAATATCTCCAATACTATTTTCCTTTTGTGGCTTTTATGTAAGTAAGGCAGATGGTACATTAAAAAACAAAACAAGCCAAGTAATATTGGTAAGAGATGGTAACAAAACAGTTTTAACTATGTACAACGATTTTAAAGGTGATACCAAAGATTTTGCAATGGTTGTACCCGTGCCTGTTGTGCTGGGTAAAGATGATATAAAAGTAGTAGATCAAAGTATTTTTCAAAGATTGAATGACTATAGCGCACCGAGGTTGGTGGAGTATTGGGACCAAAACCCTTGTGACCAATATACAGTAAACGAGAGTTCAATTTCTATGGCAAAAGCTGATATTGTATCGCAAAGAGGTAATGCCAATAAAAGAGTTAAGGACAAAGACCTTGGCGTAAAAGTGGAAGCCAAATATTTAATAGGCGAATACGATATTTTAATTTTAAGCGCAAAAGAAAGTGGCGGCTTAAAAGAATGGCTTACCAGCAATGGCTATAAAATACCTGAAGCCGCTGAAGAAGTACTAGACCCATATATAAAAAGTAACCTTAAATTTTTTGTGGTAAAGGTAAACGAAAAAGAAAAAAATAAATTGAACAATAATTTTCTTCGCCCTATTCAAATCAATTTTAACTCTCCAAAATTTATGCTACCAATACGATTGGGTATGGCTAATGCGGATGGCGACCAAGATTTGATTGTGTATGCATTTTCCCGTAAAGGAAGAATAGAATGTACAAATTATCGTAATGTAAATATTGCTACTGATAAAAACATACCATTGTTTGTACAAAAAAACTTTAATAGTTTTTATAGCAATTTATTTACAAAGCAGTGGGATAATGAAGATAAGAGTGTGGCATTTTTAGAATACGCTTGGGATGTGAGCCCACAAAACTTTTACCACTGCGACCCTTGCATAGCTACAGCACCAAGTCAGCAAGACCTTGTACAGAGCGGCGTTTGGTGGCTTGGTGGAAAAGATTGGAGTGATTACAGTGATATAAATAATGATGAACCAGATAACGGCAGTAAGAATGTACATTTCACTCGTTTGCATTTTAGATACAATAGAAAATCTTTTGCGCAAGATTTATCGTTTCAAGTAACGCCAAATACAGAAACGTTTCAAGCAAGGTATGTGATAACGCACCCAGCTACTGGCAATTTTGATTGCACTGCTGGTAAAAAATATTTGCAAGATTTAAAACTAAGAAGAAAAAAAGAATTGAACGAATTAACTATACTTACTGGTACTAATATTAATAACTGGCAAGAAGCTGCTGCACAAAATGATGAGGCATCTACTACAGAAACTCAATATGCAAATTTATTACCTCAAATAAAAGAGGAAGAACAAAAAGAAAAAAATATACCGGCTGGGTTTATCGTATTTGGCATAGCAATATTAGCAAGCGTTAGTATTATAAAATGGAAGGGGGTGATTTAAAAATATTTTATTTATTTATCGGTTGATGTCTTCATTAACCGAAACCTTTGCGGTAACATTTTTAATGGTTTGTTTACATGAAAACTATTAAAATTGTTGCCTAAAAAGGAAGCGTATTTTCATTATTTTTTTTAAGACGTTTTCTTGGCTTCACCTTATTTATAATATCTTTTTTTAGTATGCACCTATCAATATCTTCTCTATAGCACCTTATTTTATCATCTATTATACAAACTAAAATAGCTTCTTCATAATACTTAATAGCAACATCAAAATTTTGTGTGAGTTCATTCATAGCAGCACGTTTACTGTTTATCCAACATTTATCTAGCGTAGCTACCTCTGCACAAAAAGAAAGATGAATATCTAAATCTTCCCATCTTTCTAAATCTGTAAGTAATGTGGCGTAGTGAAAATATGGATGTGGATATAACGGTGCCATTTTCATAGCCATTAAAAAATGGTTTTCTGCACGAGCATAATCATCAAATTGGGTTTTAAAAATCCAACCCATAGAATTGTGTGCAGGCGCATGATCTGGCATTTCGTATAGAATAGCCTCACATTTTTTAAAAGCCTCAGTATACTCATTGTTCTTAATATCGGCTTCACTTTCTAAATATAATTCGTTTACGTTCATGATATAATTAGCTTCTCCTCCGCCTTTCTAAAAGAGAAGAGCTGGGCTATAATAATTTAAAAGTTACTATTTGATTTCAGGCTTCCCAATTTCCTCCTGCGGAGGGATTTTGGAAGGCTTCTTATACTTTCTTTGCTGGCAAAGCAAAAGCTACAGCCTCATGCTCAAAATGTCCATTGTGTGCACCATCGCAAAAAGGTTTATTTTTAGATAAGCCGCATCTACAAATGCCTACCACATTCCTACCACCGAGGTCATATACTCCTCCATTTCTATCTACAATTTCAAAATCCCCTTCTACTTTCATCGAACCATTATTGTTGATGGTTATTTTCACTTTTTCCATTGTTGTCTTTTAAATTATTTTATGAATATACAAACGTATTTTAGCTCTTTTCTAATGCATAATTAAAAATGCCCTAAGATATATAGCTTAACAGAGCCCTTCGGCTAACTCAGTATAAACTAGCCATTGAAGTTGCAAATAGCTTTTTCTTTGTTCACCCCAAAAACATTAACCCCCAAAGCCTCTCCCCCACCTTTTCGCAGGAGATGAGCTGCCGTTACAATACTTTAAACAAACCTTCCATTTTTAAAAACTAATCTTAATACTCATATCTCACATCTCAATACTCAATACTTTCTACCATCCCAATATCCAAGCAAACATAAGCGGCGCTACAATCGTAGCATCGCTCTCTACAATAAATTTAGGTGTATTAATATCTAGCTTGCCCCAAGTTATTTTTTCGTTTGGCACTGCACCACTATACGAACCGTAAGATGTAGTGGAGTCAGATATTTGGCAGAAATAATTCCAAAAAGGTACATCATGCATTTCCAAATCCTGATACATCATTGGTACTACACATATTGGAAAATCGCCAGCAATACCACCACCAATCTGAAAAAATCCAACTCCTTTTCCGCTGCTATTATTTTTATACCAATCTGCCAACCACACCATATATTCAATACCACTTTTTATGGTACTTGCCTTCATTTCGTTTTTAATTATATACGAGGCAAAAATATTTCCCATGGTACTATCTTCCCAACCGGGCACTACAATCGGAATATTTTTTTCTGCAGCCGCAAGCATCCAACTATTTTTTGGGTCTATTTCATAATATTGTTCAAGCACCCCACTTAGCAACATTTTATACATATACTCATGCGGAAAATAACGTTCACCAGCTGCCTCCGCATCCATCCAAATTTTTACAATATGTTTTTGTAATCTTCTAAAAGCCTCTTCCTCGGGTATGCAAGTATCAGTTACACGGTTGTAATGATTTTCCAATAAATCCCACTCATCTTGCGGGCTTAAATCTCTATAATTTGGTACACGTTTGTAATGTGAGTGCGCTACCAAATTCATTATATCTTCTTCCAAGTTTGCACCTGTACAACTAATGATAGCCACTTTGTCTTGGCGTATCATTTCTGCTAAGCTAAGCCCAAGCTCAGCCGTACTCATGGCTCCTGCAAGGGTTATCATCATTTTTCCGCCTTCGTCTAAATGTGTTACATAACCTTTGGCAGCATCCATTAATGCAGCTGCGTTAAAATGCCTATAATGATGCTCTATAAAATGCGAAACTGGACCTTTGCTCATGTTTATTTATTTTTTAGAATGTAAAAATAACTGTTTTAAAGACGCATTTTTTAAAGATGCTATTTACGAGTAAAAAAAGCCCACAAACATTAAAGTTGTAGGCTTTCAATATCAAAAATTTACTTTTTAGTTGTTTAACATCAAAGGCATTACCAACATTAGTAATTCTTCATTTGGCTCTTGTTCGCTTGGTTTTATAATGCCAGCTTTTGTAGATATACTAAGTTCCATGTTTATTTCTGTGGTATCTGCACCGCTTAACATTTCTATTAAAAACCTTGCATTAAATGCTATTGCCAAATCTTCGCCATTGTACGTACAAGCCATGCGCTCATTACCTTCAAAACTAAAGTCTACATCTTGGCTAGCCAATTGTAGCTCACTGCCACTTATGCTTAATGCAACTTGGTTAGTGCTTTTATTGCTAAATACACTCACCCTTCGCAATGCACTTTGAAAATCAGTACGATTTACCGATAAAAGATAAGGATTATCTACCGGTATTACTACTTTATAATCTGGAAAACGAGCATCAATTAAGCGACAAACTAATTCTGTATCGCCATGCTTTACAAATAAATGGTTGCTGTTGTAAGAAATAGTAAGTTCATCTTCATTAAGTGGTAATGCACTTTTTAATAAACTTAATGGTTTCTTTGGTACAATAAAGGTATCTTTTTGTGGGCAGCTTACATCGGTACGGGTATATTTTACAAGCCTGTGTGCATCGGTAGCAACAAAGCTTATTCCTTTTTCTCCAAGCTCAAAGAAAACGCCTGTCATGGCTGGGCGAAGGTCATCACTGCTTACAGCAAAAATAGTTTTGCTAATTGCGGTTACCAATCCTGAAGAAGTCATAGTGAAACTATTAGAGTCATCTGGTACTGGTTCTTTAGGAAAATTATCTGCATTTTCGCCCATTACTTTATACTTACCGTTATCACTAGTAAGTTCTACCCCGTAGTTTTTATCAATGTTAAAAGTGAGGGGCTGCTCTGGAATATTTTTTAAGGAGTCTAATAAAATTTTAGCAGGTATGCATATTTTACCACTTTCTTTGGCTTCAATATCTAAATGTATTTTCATTACTGTTTCCAAATCGGTAGCGGTTACAGTTAATTTACTGTTTTCTATTTCAAATAAAAAATCTCCCAAAATGGGTAATACTGTATTGGCATTTATAACACCACTAATTTGTTGCAATTGTTTCAGCAGGGCTGAAGAAGAAACGATAAACTTCATATTACTTATTTAAGAATGCCAAAGATAAAAGAATGCAATCAAAGAATATTTATGTTTTACCCAATTAAATTCACATTTTTGTATGATTATGGTCATTAAGGCAAAAAATATAGGGACAGAGAGTTCTTTTAAAAAAATAAAATATTATTGTGCTTACCAAGAACGTTGCCATGCTGAGGTAAAAACCAAACTTTACAGCTTTGGGTTATATAAAAATGAAGTAGAGCAAATTATAAGCAACTTGATAGAAGAAAATTATTTAAACGAAGAAAGATTTGCCATAGCATTTGCTGGTGGAAAATTTAGGGTAAAACAATGGGGTAAAATAAAAATAAAATATGAACTTAAACAAAAACAAATAAGTGATTATTGTATAAAAAAGGCATTAAAGGAAATTACTGAAGAAGACTATGAGAAAACTATACAAAAATTAGCCACCAATAAATTAGCTAACTTAAAAATCGAAAAAAATATTTTTACCAAAAAAAGCAAACTGCAAAATTATTTAGTTGGAAAAGGATATGAATTTGATGTGGTGGGTAAAATAATAAAAGAATTACTCCCTTAAAACAAAAGAATAATGCTAAGACGTTAAAAGAAAAAAGAAAGGTTTAGTAAAAAATATAAGCTGTTGCTTAAATCTTTATTTTAAAAAAGTATTAATTGCATAATTAAATATTATAGTTTTAAAAATTAATATCAACTGTTCTTATATCTCCATTTTTAAAATTCCATTTTGGTGCATTTTCTAGTAAGGTAATAGCTTGTTTATCACAGCTTGTATTAACCGATTGAATTACTTTTACGTTAGATGCTTTACCTTCTTTATTTACATTAAATGACAATATCACTTTCCCTTTAATTTTATTACCATTATCATCTATTGCTGGTTTAATATTTTTTGTGATATAAATATTAAAATTTATTAATTCGGTTTTTTCATTAATTATGTTTTTTCTTAATGCAATTGAATTAGGCTTTATAGCATCTTTTTTATTGTTTACCTGCAAACCAGCTACTTTACCAGAGAGTGCATCATTTAAACTTATTTCCTTTTCTCCACTTAGCTTTTCTTTAGAAACAGCAGCAGAATTAGCTACCTCCGACCTTCTTGCTTTAGCTTTGTCATAATTAGTTACTGCAACCTCATCTAAGTTTTTATTGTCAAAATCTAATTTGAAAACAGGGCTTGAGTTTGTGTTTAGCAATACATTTTGCCCAGTAAAACCATTGGCAGCAATAGATGCATTAACATTACTATCTGTAGCTTTAAAATTAAATCGTCCGTTTTTATCTGTTTGAGTAGCAGTGTTGTTATAATTGATTGTTGCATTTTGCATAGGACCACCACTACGGGTTTTTACAGTACCAGTATAATTATAATAATTTTGTAATTGCTGGTTTTGTGTAACCGCTTCATTTTTTTTGTCAGCTTTATAATCTTTAGCCAAAGTAGTGTTTGTAGATTCTAAGTTATCAATTTTTTCAACTACAGTTTCTTCTGCTTTGGCTTGCGAAGGAGAAATTGCTGCTGCGCTTTGCTGTATTTCAGCATTAGTAAACGGTGTTTCTTTTGTGGTGTTGTATGTTGCAATATTATTATTAGAGGTTGTTTTATCTTGTTTAATTTCTACATCCTTTTTTATAATTGGCGCTGTAGTTAAATTACTATTATCTCCTATAGCAATATCAAGCATTTGCAAACTATCTTTCTCTTGTTTACTAAAATCACTATCAATCTTTATATTTTTTGCTTGTTCATTTTTAGCAAGCGTATTTTTATCATCTTTTATATTTATAGTGTAAAACAAATAACTAAGCCCAATTATACTTACAATACTTGCAGCTATTTTAAACCAGCTTTTATTGATTATTGATTTTACTGGAGTAGATAAATTATTTTTTAATTTTAATCTTACTTTTATTTTTTCAATATCGTTTGTTGCTGTATAGGTTTGGGCATACCCATCCAGCGCATCGGATATAAATAAATCCTCTAGTGCTGCTTTTTCAAGTGCGTACATATCATTTACAGGCATTGTGCCTGCATGATAGCTTTCAAAATCTGTAGCAGTATAGTGCTTTTCGTTTTTCATTTATTCAGCTTTTTGCAAAGCGGTTTTATCCATGCATATTTTTAAATTCCTTTTGCCATTTTGTATAAAGCTGCGTACTTTATTTATATCCAAAGTGGTCGTTTCAGCTATTTCTTTGTAACATTTTTCTTGCAAATAAAAGAGTTGTATAGCTGCTTTTTGTTCTTCGGGCAACTGTTCTATACAGTTTTCCATTGCTAGCAAATTAATTTCTTTATCCATTACAGCTTCTAGATGCATATTTTCTGTTAAATACATAAGATCGGCATCAACATTTATTGGCTGGTTTTTTTTACTCCTAAGTTTCATCAAACAATGGTTTTTAGCCAACTGATAAAGCCATCCTTTAAAATTTTCAATCTCATATTTTTTTACTTTAGTAACCAATTCTTCAAAAATATGTATTACTGCATCTTGTGCTTCATCAGGTTCTTTAAAATATTTTAAGCATACACCATACAACAAATCCATGTAGCGGCTGTATAAATCGCCTAAAGTTTCCATGCTCTCTGTATGCTTGTATTGTTGCACAAGCTCACTATCGCTAAAAGAAGATGATATTTTTTTTATGAAAGCCAATAGTATAAAGTTATAAAATAATTTTTAAGATTATTTAAGTAAATTTATAAAAAAGCTGTTTGCACTAAACTAACAAGGAGTTGTGGGAGCCTAAAACGATTGGTAAAATATTAAAATGGAGATTAAAATATCGAAATAAAATTGAAGTAGATTTCAATGCTGCAAAAATTACTAAATGCAAATTTTTGGCTAAATATTTTAAAGATGAAAATGTAAAATTAATTATGAATTGCAATAAATATTTGCCTACAAAAAAAAGCCTTCAGTTTTAATAATGGTTATTTTGTTTCTTCAAAATTAATCAATATCTGGCTGTGCTGTATATCGTAAATATGGTTTTATAATTTTTAATCCTTTCGGAAATTTAATTTCAGCTTCGGCTGTAGACACTGATGGTACTACTATTACATCATCTCCCTGTTTCCAATCTGCAGGCGTAGCTACACTAAATTTTGCAGTAAGTTGCAAGGAATCTATAACCCTCAATACTTCTACAAAATTTCTACCAGTGCTAGCTGGGTAGGTTAATGATAATTTTAATTTTTTATCTGGCCCTATAACAAATAGTGAACGCACAGTAAAAGTTTCAGATGCATTGGGGTGTATCATATCATATAAGCCAGCAACATTTTTATTTTCATCGGCTATAATTGGAAAATCTAGAAAACAATTTTGGGTTTCATTAATATCTTTTTTCCAGCTTTGGTGGTTTTTTATATCGTCTACACTTACTGCCAATACCTTTACATTTCTTTTTTCAAACTCATGCTTTAACAATGCTGTGCGCCCAAGCTCAGTGGTACATACAGGTGTATAATCTGCAGGGTGAGAAAATAATATTCCCCAACTTTCTCCTAAGTATTCATGAAAATTAATTTCACCCTCGGTGGTTTGCGCACTAAAATTTGGCACAATATCTCCTAATCGTAAGCTCATAAATAATTTTATTTTTTGCAAATATAATACTCTATAAATTAAATAGACTAATAAAAAAATAAGGCTATTTTTTTAAATTGCTAAAATTTCAGTCCTTTTTAAATTATCATTTATATTTGTATCAAAAAATTATAACGATGAAAGTAACCGTAGTAGGTGCAGGTGCAGTAGGTGCATCATGTGTAGATAACATTGCTCGCAAACAGATATGCGATGAACTAGTTGTAGTAGATATTAAAGAAGGTTTTGCAGAAGGCAAAGCAATGGATTTAATGCAGACAGCACAGCTTGAGGGTTTTGATACCAAAATAATTGGTAGCACAAACGATTATTCAAAAACGGCAGGTAGTAAAGTTGCTGTTATTACCTCAGGCATTCCACGAAAGCCAGGTATGACGAGGGAAGAATTGATAGGCATAAATGCTGGCATTGTAAAGACTGTAGCAAAAAATATTTTAGAGCATTCCCCAGATTGTATAATAGTTGTAATAAGCAACCCTATGGACACAATGACTTATTTAGCATTGAAAGAAACAGGTTTGCCAAAAGAAAGAATTATTGGTATGGGTGGTGCTTTGGATAGTGCACGTTTTCGTTATTATTTATCGCAAGCAATAGGTTGTAGTGCTAGTGATTTAGGAGCAAACGTAATTGGTGGGCATGGAGATACTACAATGATACCACTTACAAGATTGGCAACTTACACTGGTGTACCCGTATCACAATTTTTAGATGCAGAAAAATTGCAAAAAGTGGCTGCTGATACAATGGTAGGAGGTGCTACGCTTACAGGCTTGCTAGGTACAAGCGCTTGGTATGCCCCTGGTGCTGCTGGTTGTGCAGTTGTAGAAGCTATTATAAGAGATGAAAAAAAATTAATACCATGCTGTGTTTACCTTGATGGTGAATATGGGCAAAAAGATATTTGTATAGGAGTGCCAGTTATTATAGGTAAAAATGGTTGGGAAAAAATTGTAGATTTTAATTTGAATGAAGAAGAAAAAAATGCTTTTGCAAAAAGTGCAGATGCAGTGAGAAATATGAATGATGTGTTGGGTACGTTAAGTATATAATTCCCTTGTATGGTGAAGCAAAACTTCACCTTTACAAAAAAATAAAACTATGATACCAATTTTAATTTTAGCTTTTTTATTACTCTTACTTTTTTTAGGACTATGTATTGCACAAGAATATGAGAGAGCGGTTGTGTTCAGACTTGGTAGATTTAATTCAGTAAAAGGACCAGGACTTTTTTGGATAATACCTTTTATTGATAGAAAACGAACTATAGATATAAGGACGAAAACTGTGGACTTAGAACAACAAGAAACGATAACAAAAGACAGTGTAACAATAAAAGTAAACGCAGTACTTTGGTTTAAAGTAGTGAACCCAGCAAATGCGATTATAAAGGTTGCAGACTATAACAAAGCAGTTTATCAATTTTCAGTAACTGCACTTAGAAATATTATTGGACAACATACTTTAGACGAAGTTTTAAGAGAAAGAGAACAAATAAACTCGACACTTCAAAAAATAGTGGATTCATCAACCGAAGCTTGGGGAATTAAAATTGAAATGGTAGAAATGAAAGATGTTGAAATCCCAGAAGCAATGCAAAGAGCAATGGCAAGAGAAGCAGAAGCAATACGAGAGAAACGAGCTAGAATAGTAAAAGCAGAAGCTGAATTAGAAGCATCAATTAAATTAACACAAGGAGCAAAACAAATGGAGGGAAGCCCGATTGCACTTGAGTTAAGAAGAATGCAAATGTTATCAGAAATTGGTATTGACAATAATACAACGACTGTAATTTTAATGCCGTCAGACTTTACAAATGCTGCAAAAAGTTTTACAGAGCTTGTAAATTTGAAAAAATCCACAGAATAGAACTACAGCAGGCAACAAGCGTTTTGCAATAGTTGGGCTTTACGGTGGTATAATCAGGGGCAGTAAACATCCAAGCTTTGGTTAGGGAGAGACAAGCAACATTGGGCATTAGTTTTTAATATCATGTTCATATCATTAACAAGCATCGGTTTTGGGCAGACGGTTGGTCGATACCCAACCTACACAAAACGCTTTTCGTTGGCTGCAAATAGTCAATTACATTTTTGTAGCATATATTACAATATTGACCTATAAAGTTTGGAGTCATACTATTCCAATCTGCTTCGCAAGGGTTATTTAAAATAAGTTTATATAATTGTAGATGTATGTAGTTTTTTATTACACGGTATTTTTAGCATTGTTAACAGTGATGAACAATATTTCTCTGATCCAAAAAAGAGATATGTTAGAGTAGAGTTTAAAAAGTACTTTTTTCAATCAATTTAAAAACCCATACGATTCAAATTTGGAATTTAATGTTTAAATTAACGAAATAGAAAATTGCAATAAAACTATTTTATAAAAGATTCAATATATTCATTAACCAAACTTGCTTTTTCATGAACCACCCAATGTGATGCATCTGCAATTTTATTAATGGTTAAATCATTTACATATTCACCTAAGCCATCTAAATTTTCATTTGTCAAATACCTATCTTTTTCTCCCCAAATAACTAAGGTAGGCACGCTAACTTTGTAATCGGTATTTTCGAAACCTTGTCCAAATAATTTAAAGGCTTTATAATATAGCAATGTATATTTTAAAGCATCGTCTTTACTCCATGCTTCTTTATATTTCAATATCATATTTTCGTTGACCACAGTTTTGTCAAGAATTTCTGCAAAAAATATTTTTACAAGCCTTTCAAAATTATTAGCAGATAGTAGTTGCAGTGCATCATCTGTTACCAAAAAATCTAAATAAGTACTGGCTTTTTGTTGTAAAGGATTTGTTTTAATTTCTCTAGCAAAAATAGCAGGATGTGGCGCATTGATAATTACCAATTTTGTGAGAAGGTTTGGCTGCGTAATGCCGAGCATCCAACCAATAGCACCTCCCAAATCGTGCCCTACTAAAATACATTTTTCATGATTAAGATGTGCAATAAGTGCTACAATATCGGTTGTCACATTTTTTACAATATAATCTTCAGTATTGCTTGGCTTATCAGACAAATTAAAACCTCTTAAATCTGGAATTACTACAGTATAGTCTTTCATTGCGCCAAAGTGCGCTATTTGGTTGATAAACTCATACCAAAACTCTGGGAAACCGTGTAAAAAGATAAGTAATTTATGCCCATTACCTGCTTTAGCATAATGCAAATTCAATTTGTTTATTTTTGCAATTTCATGTGTAATCTCCATTTAAACATAGTTTAAAATTAAATATAGTAAAGCTAAAATTCAAATAAGAATTATTAAGTAATATTTTGGTATGATACTGGAAAAACTATTCCCAAAGAAAAAAATTATAAACAAAAAATTACATTTTTTAATACTTGAATACATATTTTGAAAAGGGTTTTTAAATTTTATTTGCAATTATAATAGCGCCTTTTAGTTCTTGTACTAAAGTTACAGCTGAAATTTCACCACCACAAACAGATAATATTCCTATGAATTGATGCGAAAATTTTGGATTTAGTCCAAGCAGCGATAGCACAAATACCAGTGCTGTAGTTGCAAGAAAAATAAATATCATAGCTACTGGTGGGCCTAATATCAATAAAAAATAATTAAATAAAATAGTAAAATTGGTCACTTTTTTTCTTTATCCCTCAAAAACAAGTACTATATTACACAAACATTATTTTACTATAAAACAATATCAATGAAAATTCCTTTTCTGCTTATTCCCGTAATCGTTTTATGTAGTTGTTCCGAATCAACTATTGGTGACAGCAATGGATATTCTTCATCGCATAAAGAAGTGAAAAACGAGTTTTCATACGCAGGTATAGATGGTATTGATGAAAATATTGTGAATTTATTAGATGAAAAAACTATTGAAAAGTATTTTAATGAAGCGTTAAGCGAAAAAGATTTCAATGGTTTAAAACAAAAAATTTATAATTTACTAGACGGTTCCACCAAAAACAGCCAAATTAATTTTGATAAAGCAATAGAAATGTCAAAAGATAAAACGGTTGCTTTAATGGAATTAAAAATAAAGAAAGGTAAACAATTTGCTGATAATTTGATAGATAAAGTTTTAGGGTTGGTAAAAGATAAGAACAGCATTATTTCCGAATCAGATATTAGTGAGATAAACCGTACTGGAGAATCCTTTGTGAATCTTCTTTTTGAAATTGGAGAAAAAGAGAAGAATTTTAAGAATACTGGTAAAATAGAAAACAAAGAAGCAATAACAAATAGTTTGTTGCAAATCTTTGAAAGATTACATAAAGTAGTTATGAAAAGTAAAGCGAATTTTGA
>JANXOQ010000323.1 GCA_025357775.1 Ferruginibacter sp.
ATTTAAGAGAACTCACATTTTCAATATAGAATTTCAAACTTTTTACCTCTGTTGCATCAATCTATTTATTTCTTCTTTATTATCCTCTTTCGTAGATTTTTTTGCGCTGCCAAAATTTTTTAAACTGTATGTAAAAGTTAACATAAAGTATTGTTGAAGCACTAAATTTTGAGCATCCACAATTTTAGCTTCATCCACCACCCTCGATACACTTTGGTTTTGTTTTAATAAATCAAATACAGATAATTTAATTTCACCAGCATTTTTTGGCAAGAACTTTTTTCCAAAGCCTGCATTCCATAACCCAAAATTTTGATTTAAACCAGCACTTAAGCCACTATTTAATTGGTACGAAATATCGTTTTGTACAAACCAACCATTTTTACTTAAAAGGTTTAATTGTATACCCCACACTTGGTTTACAAAATTTTTATTACCTGCATTTGTACTTTTTGTTTGGTTAAAATTTGCGTTATACGATACACTATAATCTATGTATTCGCTAATGTTGCTATTTACACTAAGCCCTGTGGTATATATATAATTATTTGTAACTAAAGCTCTAGTATTTATAAGCCCTGGCAATCTGGTATAATTAAAATTACCGTTAAGGTTTAGTGCAGACTTTATAAATTTTAGTGGCACACTATAGTTAGCAAACAATTTAGCATTTCTATACCCATCTAGGTTTAATGGCTTTGTAAGTTGCGACCCATTCAATAATTTATTGCCATTTTGTATGATAGAATCTTTACTAGGAATAAAACTTGCATTGGCAATATAATCAGCAGCGGTTTGCAAAAATATACCTGCAAAAAAACTCTTGTTTGTTTTTGAGTTTGTGTAGCTAAATCTACTACCTAAAAAATGAGTGTACGATTGTTGTAAATCTGCATTACCCGTACTAGCTCTCAATGGGCTTGAAAGATTTACAACATCTTGCAATTGATTTATTGTAGGGAAATTAACACTTGCTCTATAAAAAATACGCAGGTTAGATTTTTTTGAAAACTTTTTTCTAAAAATTAAATTTGGCAAAAAATTTGAG
>JANXOQ010000330.1 GCA_025357775.1 Ferruginibacter sp.
TTTTTGCACAGTATAAAATTACAGACTGATGGAAGATACTTTACTTGTAGACGCTACGGAAAGATTTGCAAAAGGAGAAATGAGCGCCGAAGAAAAAATTTATTTTGAGGAATTAAGAAAAAATAATCCAGAACTAGATCAAGCTGTGGTGGAACAAATCTTTTTCTTGAACCAATTAGATAAATATAGCAGTACAAAGAATTTTAAAACTTTGTTAGCAGATGTAGAAGGTAAATTGGTAAACGAAAAATTTATTAGCCGTAATGCTCCTCAAAGGGAGGGCAAAATTATTAAATTGTGGCACAGATACAAAAAAGATATTGCTGTTGCTGCATCCATTGCTGGTATTGTATCTTTATTTATAACTACAGCAGTATCTACTGTTACTACTAGTAATACTAATATAGAGCCACTTGTAAAAAAAATAGATGCAGCAGAGGCTAGAACAAAAAATTTAGAGAAAACGATTAATAAATTGCAAGTAGGTGCTATTGCTGCTACAGTTGCTCCTACAGCCTCTAAAGTAGACACTCGTTTTAGAGCAACTGGTTTTATGATAGATGCTGCTAATAATTATATTGTAACCAATGCACACGTTATAAAAGAGGCATCTCATACACTTATTGTAGAGAATATTAAGGGAGTACAATATTATGCGAAGTCAGTTTATATAAATGCAGAGCAAGATTTAGCTATTATAAAAATTACTGATTCCGCCTTTAAATCTTTGCCTTTATTGCCCTATAATATTAGAAAAACAGATGCTGATTTAGGAGAGCAAATATTTTTTATGGGTTACCCCAAAGCCGAAATTGTGTACGGCGAAGGCTATGTAAGTGCAAAAAATGGTCATGATATGAACCCTGTATTTTGCCAATTGAGTACTTCTGCTAATGAGGGCAATAGTGGCTCACCCGTTATTACGAAAAATGGAGAATTGGTAGGTATTGTAACTAGCTCTGAAAAAAATGCAAATGGTGTTGTGTATGCAATTAAGTCTAGCAATATTTTTACTGCTATAAACGAAGTGAAAAAACAAAACGGAGATGAAAAAATAAAAATCTCATCATTTCCTACCCTTAAAGGATTAGATAGAGTGAGCCAGATTAAAAAAATGGAAGGGTATGTGTTTATGATTAAAGGCAACTAATTGTTACTGAATAGTAAAAATAAAAAGCGTTTATATATTATGTTTGCTTTTTTGTATGAACTCGCCTGTAGAAAATACATTTCTTTGTTTGCAAAAATCAAATATCTATAACTAATTGCCTAAGGCAAATTATCTATTATATTCTCTAAAGATAAATAGTTACCACAACGCTGGAGGATATTCTCCATTTGCAATAAGTTTATTTAAACTTGCTCTCACTCCCTCTGCATCTTCTTTATAAGTAACACCAAACCATTGGGAGGTTGTGCCTATTACTTCTATTTGACCTTCAAACTCCTTTATAAAATGGTCTGCTATTATTGGAATAAAAAATTCAGACTTTAAATTTTCGAAATTGTTTTCTGGAAATTCTTTAAATAGAATATTAGCAAGATTAAAAATAGATGGATGAAAACACCAAAAATTCATAGATACATTTGTTGCGTTGGGCAATTGTGTAAACGCATCGTTTTCTTCATAAATAATTGTAGATTCTTTTTTATAAATTTTTGTGCGTTCTTTAATATTGGTAAGCATATTATTTGCATCTACTTCACACACACCACGGCTTACGGTACCATGCTCACTAAGGGTATTGGCAAGTTTGTATCCAATAATTGCATTTACTTTTTGAGTACACTTATGCAATAAAAAATCTGCTGCTTTGTTAAACGCATCTTGGCCATAAAAATCATCTGCATTTATTACAGCAAAAGGCTCTTTTACCGTATCTTTTGCACAAAGCATAGCATGTCCTGTGCCCCAAGGTTTTGTTCTACTTGCGGGTAAATATGCTTCATTTACAAAGCTATTTCTTTCTTGAAAAACGTAATCAACAGCTATTTTTCCTTTTAGTTTTGACCAAAAAGCTGCTTTAAAATTATCTTCAAAATCTTTTCTAATAATAAAAACAACTTTGCCAAAGCCAGCTTTTATGGCACTATAAATTGAGTAGTCCATTATCGTTTCTCCATCTGGCCCAAAGCCTTCGGTTTGTTTCATACTACCATAGCGGCTAGCCATACCAGCGGCTAATATTAGGAGTGTAGGTTTCAATGTTAAATTGTTAAATTAAAAATTTTTATTCACTAAAATATTTAAAGCTTTATCGTAAATTTGAATATTTACAAAATTTGCTCCCTTAACAAAAATAAATGAATTGCACCAAACTAAAAATTGGTTTGTATAAATAAAATATTGCTATTATAAATGATAATGCCCATTTCAAATATTTCATTACAAAAAATAGAAAGTAATTTATTAACACAAAAAAAAATTAATCTAGCTATTTTAAGGTTGGATAAAATACATGAACATGTATCAGGTAATAAACTATTTAAACTACATTATTATGTTGAAGAATGTTTACAAAGTAATCATAAAACAGTGCTCACTTTTGGTGGGGCATACTCCAACCATTTGGTAGCAACAGCATTTTTGTGTAACAAAAAAAATATAAAAAGTATTGGTATTGTAAGAGGGGAGGAGCCTGCACAATTATCGCATACTTTGCAAAAGTGTAAGGCACTTGGCATGATATTACAATTTATAAGTAGAGAACAATATAAAAAAATAAGTAATGATGAAGAATATTTATTATTAAAAAAAATGTATGGAAATTGCTCTATTGTGCCAGAAGGAGGCTACGGATATCTTGGTGCAAAAGGAGCATCGCTAATAATGGATATTTTAAAAAGTAAAAATCCTTCACACGTTTGCACATGCGTAGGCACAGCTACTACACTTGCAGGTTTGTGTATGAATAAAGTAGCTAGCGAAAAAATTATTGCAATACCTGTTATAAAAAATATGAAGGATATTTTTACTAGAATTGAAGCACTTACTCAGCTTAACGTAGAGAAAGATTTAATTGTTTTTAACGACTATCATTTTGGTGGGTATGCAAAGCATAATGCAGAGTTAATAACTTTTATGAACAAATTTTATGTAGACTGTAATGTGCCTACAGACATCGTTTATACTGCTAAAATGATGTATGGCATAATGGATAAAATTGCAAATAATTATTTTGAAAAAGGAAGTAAAATTGTCTGTATACACACAGGTGGTTTGCAAGGAAATTATTCATTACCTGATGGTACACTGGTGTTTTAGTAATTTTAACAGAAAAAATTACTTCGTTTTATATATAATATTAATTACACTTTATATTTGTAATTATATCCTTTATAACTATGAAAAGAAAGATTTTTATGTATGTTTTGTGCATACTATCGTTAAATAACTTAATAGCACAGCAAAAAACGATACCAACCATTTATGTAAAAAATATTAATAATAAAATATTAATAAGCTGGATACAAAATTTTACTAAACCAATCATTACATTAAATATTCAACGCTCTTCTGATAGTTTGAGAAATTATAAAACAATAGGCAGTGTGCTAAGCCCTCAAAGCAAAGAAAATGGCTATGCAGATTTGACGCCACCAAATTTCAAAATGTATTATCGTGTATTTGTAGCGTTTGATAACGGTACATATTTGTTTAGTAGTATTACAAGGCCCACAAGAGATAGTGTTACAAAAGCAGATTTACAAGATAAATATCCATGGCTTACTGGTAAAGATACTGGGATTATAGAACCACCAGGAAAGCCCCTTTTTAATTATCCAAGTAGTAATATTTTTACTTCAAAAGATAATACTGTAATACTGCATTTGAATGATGCAGCTACAAAAAAATATTCTGTTAAGTTTTATGATGCCAAAGAGACTTTACTTTTTGAACTTAAAAAAATAAAAGAAGATTACTTAATATTAGAAAAAGTAAATTTTAAACACACAGGCTGGTTTAGGTTTGAGCTATACGAAAATGGAGAGTTGCTAGAAGATAATAAATTTTTAATACAAAAAGATGGAAAAAAGTTGTAATAAAAATTATGAAAATGAGGGTAATTATTTTAGAAAAGTTGTCAACAGCTTTTTTATTTCAATATTTCTTTTCTTAAATATTCAACTTCAAACTTCTTCGCAAAATTATTTTTAATACTTATTTTTACTTCCTCATAATTTACTTTTTTGCCCAATTCTTTTTCTATAGAAGTCACCTGTTTATTTGCAATCCCACATGGAATGATATTGTTAAAATAACTAAGGTCAGTATTTACATTTAATGCAAAGCCATGCATGGTTATCCATCTACTACAACGTACGCCTATAGCACATATTTTGCGTTCTTTACCTTGCACATCTGCTTCTATCCATACACCAGTTTCGCCAATACTTCTACCTGCTTCAATACCATATTCTGCTAATGTCATTATTATTACTTCTTCTATATTTCTAAGATATTTACCAATATCTGTATAAAACTTTTCTAGGTCAATAATTGGGTAGCCAACTATTTGTTGCAGTCCATGAAAAGTAATATCGCCGCCTCTATTTGTTTTAAAAAATTCAATATTATTTTTTACCATTTCATCTTCGCTCATAAGCACATTTTTCATTTCACCGCTTTTGCCTAGTGTATATACAGGTGTATGTTCACAAAGCAAAAAATAATTGGTTGTATCTAAAGTAGCAGCCAATGTTTCGTCATTTCTTATGGCAGATTTTATAGCTACATTTTCCTTCAATAACTTTTCTTGATAGTCCCATGCAGTTTTATAATCAATTATTCCTAAATCTTTAAATATAACTGGCTGCATACTGTAGTTAAATGTTTTACTTTGCAAAGATAGACAAAGTTAAAAGTTGGAGGTTTAAGGTTTAACAAAACGCTCAACATTTTAAACAAAACTTAGTCTTTCCACTTTGAATAAAATTATTATGGACGAAAATATAATCGAAGACAGCAACGAATCGGAAGACTTGTACGAAAAGCATGTAATTATTATTGACAAAGGGCAAGAAGCCATGCGCATAGATAAATTTCTTATGCAACGCATTGAGGGCGCCACTCGTAGTAAAATACAGCAAGCCATAGAAAATGAAATGGTGTTGGTAAATGATAAGCCAATCAAAAAAAATTACAACACACGTGCTTACGATAAAATCGTTGTGTACGATAGTAACTCACCAGAGTCGTCAGAAATAGTACCTCAAAATATACCTCTGAATATAGTGTATGAAGATGTAGATTTAATGATAATAAATAAACCTGTGGGTATGGTGGTGCATCCTGGCAGTGGCAATCCAGATAATACGTTGATAAATGCAGTAGCTTGGCATTTAAAAGAAAATTGCCCAGAAATAGATGAAAAAGAACTCACTCGTTTTGGGTTAGTACATCGCATAGATAAAAATACCAGCGGTTTAATCGTTATTGCAAAAAAGCAAAAAGTAATGAGCGATTTAGCCAAACAATTTTTCAACCATACGGTGCATCGTCGCTACAATGCAGTAGTGTGGGGCAATTTTGATGTACAAGAAGGTACAATTATTGGTAATATAGGAAGAAGCCAAACACAAAGAAAATTATTTACTGTTTTTCCGGAAGGTGATTTTGGTAAAGAAGCCATTACACATTACAAAGTATTGGAGAATTTTAATTATGTATCGCTAATAGAATGTAGGCTAGAGACGGGTCGCACGCATCAAATACGTGTACACATGAAGTACAAAGGGCATCCATTGTTTAACGATGATTTTTATGGTGGCGAAAAAATTGTAAAGGGAACTATTTATACAAAATACAAACAGTTTGTAGATAATTGTTTTGCGCTATGCCCCCGCCAAGCCTTGCATGCAAAGGAGTTGGGCTTTGTGCACCCTACTACTGGTGAGCAAATGATGTTTGCAAGTGAGCTACCAGAAGACATGACTTTGCTCATAGAAAAATGGAGAAAGTATAGTACATTTAAAAATGAAGTAGAGTAGATGCAACAGTGTTAATTAGCAAATTTGCAAATGTGAATACGATTGCACAATAAATTTATTTCATAAAATCTATTTTGATAGTGAAGTATATCGCCTTGATTGAGCTTCGGTGGCGTCGCACATTTCATCTTCAGTTAACTATTTAGCTTTTATTATGCAATAGACTTACAAAAAGATTAAAAAATAAAAATTAAAAAAGATACTAATTTTAATAGCGATATTATTTTTAGCCAAAATAATATTTGCACAAACAGCCATCAACCATTACCCAATGATTGAAGGAATGGTAAAAGAAATTACCCAAATTCTTTGTGAAGCTATACACAAACGATGGTAAACTTTGGTACTAAAAATAGTTTGAGCACACATCCAATAGCATGCGAGGAATAGGTGCAGCAAGTCTTTATGTACTTGCAAAGTTTATTGAATTTGCAAAATCAACTTACGTAATAGTTACCGCAAACATTAGCAGGTTACAAAAAAATATGGCAATAATGAACTTAACCTTAAAATTTGAACTTTTTTATGCAAGACGTACCAATGCCAGATGGCAGCATGCTCGTAGAAATTGTAACAATGAAAATGCCTTTTGGTAAATACAAAGGAACGGTGCTACAACAACTGCCAGTAAGCTATTTAGAATGGTTTGCCAGAAAGGGTTTTCCAAAAGGAAAATTGGGCAACCTTCTACAAACTTTATTAGAAATAAAAATTAATGGATTGGAAGATTTATTGAAACATATAAAACTGTAGTTGAAATAAATAGTCGTCCCTCAAAAAGTACTTTTTAATTTTTGGGCATAATAATTCCAATAAATATTTACAATAAAATTATAAATAAGTTACCAACTTTGCTTTGCCTCTTTCTTCCAGAGGTTCATGACTCGTTTAAAGTTTAAAGCTGCTGCGGCAAGCATTAAATTAATAGCATCTCTTGCTATTCCCTTTAAAAAATTTCTATTCATTCTATGATCACTTTTTATATGACCAATAGTTGGTTCTATGGCTGCTCTTTTACTATGTTTTTGGCGTTGTTCTTTTGTAATTTTCGGGTTAGGTTTTGCTGTATAAATGTTAGTCTGCTCATACACTGTTTTGCCTACATA
>JANXOQ010000339.1 GCA_025357775.1 Ferruginibacter sp.
TTTGCAGTTTGTCCTAAATTTGTAATTGCTATGTAACTACCATTAGGTATCAAATCAATAAAATCCATAGCACTTTTTCTATAACTTGTAGAAAGATTATAAGGAAATTCAAAAAACTTTCTTGGGGCAGGGCCATTACAATTTGGTGGCCAGCTACCATATTTTCCAAAACCTCCTGATGCAACATTTTCCCATGCATCTAGTGAATTTCCATCAAATACATAGAATTGTAGACTATTATATTTACATCCATAATCTTCTAAAAGAAATGAACCAATAGTTACATTAATGTTTGGGTTTATAACTGCTGGAAAAATTCCAGTTTTAATGTTCATTTTTCTAGGAGTTTCTTCAAACCTAAATATTCTATCACTTCCAAGAGAAATGTTGGTAAAACTATTTTTCAAAAATTGAAAATAATGCGACATATTAAAACCTTCTCCACCCACTGGTAAATAAACAAATGAAAAAGTATTCCAAATTGGGGTATTAGCATCTACTGATGTTCTCCAATAGTACACAGTACTGTCAGTAAAAGTAAGGTTTGTAGGGGTAAATTCTATTATACCACCCACTCCAGTTTTAGTATACGTTTTTTTAAATGAAGAGTTAAAAAGCTCTGTAGTGTCAATCTCCATTGTGTAGTTATTATTACCTATTAATGGGTTTGCTGTACTAGCTGCAAAAGTTATATTTTGTGTATTTACAATAGCATAGTTATATGGGTATACAGGTGCAAGGCTATTTTCAAAAATAAAAAAATCAGTTGTTACTTCATTATTGTTTTCATACAGTTCATTTACTTTATCTGTCCAGTCTACTTTTACAATTAATTTATTTTGCCCTTTATCTGTAGCAGGGTTTATAGGTATATTTAGTTTTAAAGAATCCATAAATCTTGTTGCAAATATTATAGTATCTTTTATAGTAACTGGCACACTTGTATTTGGTAATAATCTTTTTACATTTACCCTTATTGAATCTTTGCTTGCTTTTCCAATATTTCTAATTTCTATTTTTAGGTTAAAAAATGCATCGGCAGAAGTAAGTATACTAGGGCTTATTTTTATTGATTGTTGCTCTATTACATAATCTGGTTTAGCAAAACTGTTTATTTTTATTGCTGGGTCACCATGCAATGCTATTTCCTCTAAATGCACCCTTGTAGCATAGTTTAAGTTAATGTTGTTTCCTCCATTATATGCGTTGGTTTCTTTCATATTTTCACCTACACTTTTACCATACATATTTAAACTAAAATTTGCATATAATCTTAAGTTAAAAGGGTCTAAATTATCTGGTATGCCATAATGGGTGTCTGCTAAAAAACCGATACTGCCTCGTTGGTTTGCAAAAATATAAGCATCCGATATGCTTGAAGTAGTATTAAGCCTTTGTGCATCAAAATTGAAAAAATTACCAGCACTACACCCGCAAACATTAAAGAAAGGATATTTTTTTGGGTTGTTAAAAATTGCTGGGTCACTTAAGTTAAATTCAAATGTATTAGCAGATGAGTGTCCAAAATAAGTAATAAGACCTAACCCATCTTGAAAAAGCTGAGATATTCTTTCTGAACTACCTTGTTGTATAGTAGCAGATGATGTTTTTAGAAATGTTTCTACTTTGCCACCCATTAAAGTATCTTCAAATATAGACTTGTATTTATCCATGTATGTTTTAAAACCTAGGCTTTCGGGGTCAGTTTTGCCACCAATTATATGTAAGCCATTTTTCATCCAGGCTTTATCTAATATTTGGTTACTGCTAAGTTGTTGGGCTGCTTCGTACTCTATTACTTTATTTAGGTAAACACCCACTTCATTGCCAGATACGGCACCTAAACGACCTATAGGTGTGATAGGTACAGCAGAGCCAGGTTGTGATGCCAGTAACACATCTGATGCTGGCCAGCCAAAAGTAGTAACTAAATTTAATTTTTCTGTAAGTGGGTTTGCTTCTTGCGGCTTGCCATCTTGATAAGTCATACCTCTACCAATAATAAAAATAAATTTTGGTTTTATAGGATATTGTACATCCATAAAACGTACAAAATCTCTAATGGCAGATGGGTGTTTTTTTATACCAAAAGCAAATTGATCTGTAAGTTCATTTATATCATACACTTTTGCATTATAAGACCCTCCATTGCTAGAGCTTCTATAGGCTCTATATTGTTCTACAAGATTTAATCCATTGCCATTATCATACAATGCTGGGTTGCTTATAATAATATAATCCCCTATTGTAGCGGCAGTATTATAATTTACAAAGTTTTTGGTACTTATTGTATTTACAGTATTGGTATTGATTGTTTCAATATTATTTAGTATAAACTTTCTTTCAATGTTAGATGATGCAGGTAAAATAAATTTAACTTTTCCAGGTGAGTAAGTAATATCACCTATATATCTTTTCCCTTCTGTATTATCATACAAAATAGGTGGAGTAGTACCATAGTTAAAATTATCTATCAATAAAAAATTACCAGTAGCTGATGCGGCTAATGTAAATGCAAAAGATTTTGTGTTATTAAAATTAAAAATGGCAGGATAATTAATGCTCATTGTTGCAATTACAATATTATCATTTGGAGACCCAGGCGAAGGGAAAGGATTTACATTTTTAAAATTAATAGTAGCAGTACTTGAATTAGTAAATAGTGCTATTGGCTGAGCTGGTGGTGCATAAGTAGTAGCAGCTAAGTTTGAACTCGTAATTGCATTTGGCAAAAGATTATTATCAATGCTAATTTCAACTTTTCTTTGGCTTCCATAGGTATTACCAAAGTATTTTGTCTTAAAAGTTAAACTGTTAGCTGGGCCAGCGGTATATAAATTTAATCCATTAATAGTTTCAGTATAAGTAACGTTTGTTGCAATATTTGCAGAGGTATATCCTTCTCCATAATCGTATGCGGATGAATAAACATATGCCCCAAAATCAACCGCAAAGCCAGCATTTAATTTATTTTTATAAAATATATCTACCGTTCGCATAAAATACGCATCTGCTGGTGTAGCACCTGGGCTAGGGTTTGTACCACTTGCATACCTGAGGTTGCCACCTGCATTATTTATAGTTAAAAAATAGGTAGCAGTATCAGTCTCAAGGCTGTATTTATCTGCTAATTGTGTACCAGCAATTCTATATAAATTAGCATCTGGTTTACCATCATTCATTTCACCAAAAAACTCAATATAATCCGTTGGTGTAAGTGCCGCACCACTTATTGAGGTATACAATCTTACTTGAACGCCATTTCTCCAAAGTTGAAAAAAATCTGCATTGGTGGCAGATATACCAGCGTTTGCAATAACCGACTGTGGTATATGACAAATATTATCAGCACCTACTTTAAATTTGTAGTAGGTTTTGTTATAATCTATCCAGCTATTATTTAGCTGTGCTGTGGCAGAAAACGCAAACAATAAAATTAGCGGAAGTAAAAACTTTTTTATCATAAAAGTAAAATTTATAATTTATTTATATTTTTATAGATCTTAAAACACAGCATTTCCTAATTTATTCTTCTACAGGTTCTTCCTCATTATTGCCAAGATTAATGCGTAAAGAAATTACATGCGTATATAATGGATTTGATTGATTGGCTAAATTCGTAAAAGCGTAATCAACATTTATCTTTTTTATTTTAAACCCAGCGCCCAAGCTTGGTTGGTATATCCACACTTTTTTTTGGTTAAGCGTATCTCCATCTGCCAGTGCCCTTTGAAAATTTGTTAATCCAGCTCTCACAAAAAAGCCATCCTTTATAGAAGCTTCTAAACCTATATGTGGGTCTATGCTAATCATTTTTCCACTTAAAACGGTATTTCTTTTACCATCAAAAGTTACATCTACATTGGCTTCGGCTTGCAGCTTAAAATTTTCAGTAATATTAAAATCATAAGAGCCACCAAGGTTTAAACGAGGTGCAGTAAACTCTTGCGTATTTAAAGGGATAGCATTTTTTGTTAGGTATAATATTTGTTTTTCTTTGTCTGTAAACGTAAAATTCCATGCATTAAAAGTTGTTGTTAAATCTTTTATAACAGCACCTACACTCCACTTTTTTCCTACCATTTGTAAGCCTGCATCAAACCCAAAACCCCATGCACTTGCAAAAGAGCCTACTTTTCTGTATATAACTTTAGCATTTACTCCTATCAATATTTTATATTTTTCTTTTTCTTTTAATGTTTGTGCTACAGACATTAATAAAGCATAGTCGGCAGAAGAAAAAGATTGTATATTATTGTAATTTACACTACCATCTGGGTCTACTAAAAATAGTGTATTTGGTATATCATCTACAGCAAATCGAAGAAGCGATACTCCCAACGTTCTTTTATTTTCTTGTATTGGTACAGCCACACCTATGTACTCATATTTAGCAATACCACCAAAATAATCTGCATGCATTACTGTAGCTGTTGGATTATATTTTACGGCTGCAAGCCCCGCAGGGTTCCAGTAGCCAGCTGTGGCATCTTTTACAGAAGCTACCTGTGCATTACCCATGCCTAGCCCTTTTGCACCTGCTCCAATATTTAAAAACTCATTGGAGTATTTTCTAAACTGCGAAAAACCGTTTGTGCTTATCACAAGAAAAATAAATATAAAAGCAGTAACACTTTTTATCATAATGAAAATATTAGTAATTAACCATTAATAAGTTTTTTAAACAAACGGATATTTAAATTTAAAATTGTACACATACATGTTGAAAACCCTAAATGCGACATACCAAAATTAAGATATTTGCTTCAAACCATAAGTTATTCGCTTACATTTTAAAAGATACTTTTAAGTTAAAAACGTTACTCAATTTTACAAATTTAAATTTAAATGTCTTTTTTGTGTTTTTTGCCTTTTAACTAAAGTCTTAAATTTGCAATGAATAAACAATAAAGAATGAACGTTTTTATAGAAGAAATGAAATGGAGAGGGATGCTTCAAGATGTAATGCCAGGTACTGCCGAGCAGCTTAATAAAGAATTAACTAGTGGCTACATAGGTTTTGACCCCACATCAGATAGTTTACATATAGGTAGTCTTGTGCCAATATTATTGCTGGTACACCTTCAAAAAGCAGGTCATAAACCAGTAGCATTGGTAGGTGGTGCCACAGGTATGGTGGGCGACCCAAGTGGTAAAAGTGAAGAACGCAATATGCTTAGTGAAAATATACTAAATAAAAATATTGATGGAATAAAAAAACAACTAGCCAAGTTTTTAGATTTTGAAAGTACAGCTGCCAACGCAGCAGTAATGGTAAATAATTACGATTGGTTTAAAAATATATCTTTTTTAGATTTTATAAGAGATGTAGGCAAATATATTACCGTAAATTATATGATGGCTAAAGATAGTGTAAAGAAAAGGCTGGAAGGGGATAATGGAATGTCATTTACTGAATTTACATACCAACTTGTACAAGGCTATGATTTTTACTGGTTGTATAAAAATGCAAATTGTAAGCTACAAATGGGTGGCAGCGACCAGTGGGGCAATATTGTAACAGGCACTGAGCTTATAAGAAAAAAGAGTGGGGGGGAGGCTTTTGCTTTTACTTGCCCGCTTATAAAAAAAGCAGATGGTGGCAAATTTGGCAAATCTGAGCAAGGTAATGTTTGGTTAGATGCTGAAAAAACCAGCCCATATCAGTTCTATCAATTTTGGTTAAATGCTACTGATAAAGATGCGGAGAGTTGGATTAAAATTTTTACGTTTCTTACAAAAGATGAAATTGACAATATTATTATAGAGCATAAAAAAGACGAAAGTAAGTGGTTATTGCAAAAAACACTTGCCAAAGAACTTACTATTTTTGTGCATGGTGAAAGTGAATTTGACAAAGCCATAGAAACTACAGAAAAATTGTTTGCAGAAAAAAATGCAACTGCCGAAAGTTTATCTGAGCAGGATTTGAACGCAATAAATGGAATTGTAAAAGCAACTATAAAAAAAGAGGACTTTGAAGCATGCATAGATGTAACAACATTGTTTGCAGACTTAAATATTTTTGATAGCAAAGGCAATGCAAGAAAAATGATATTAGATGGTGGTGTAAGCATTAATAAAGAAAAAATAACTGACCCTAAAATGATACCTATAAATGCTCAATTATTGCATGGCAAATTTTTACTAGTACAAAAGGGCAAAAAGAATTTTTATTTGATAGAAATAGAATAAAATATTTGTAAATTAGTAACTGACTATTTACTAATTAAAACTCATTTAATGCTTAAAAAAATCCTACTAATGGTGTATGAGTATTAATTATTTTTTTAACTTTTTAAAAAATAGTTTGCCTTTTTTCACAAAATACCTATTTTTGTAAATCACATCATATATTGGGTTATGGTGTAACGGTAGCACAACAGATTTTGA
>JANXOQ010000306.1 GCA_025357775.1 Ferruginibacter sp.
TTTATCGTTTGCAATTGGAAACGAAACAGAGTTAAAAAAATGTATAAATTTTTATATGAATAAAGTAAATCTTTCCATGCAAAGGGAATATAATTTTTCACTAGCAAAAGAAAAATTAAACTGGGAAATAGAATCTCAAAAACTGCTAGAACTTGTTAATTGAAAAAAATCCTCATTATATATCCACATTTTCCACCATCAAATTTAGCAGGTGTACACAGAGCTAGATTATTTGCCCAGCACTTACCTTCATTTGGTTGGGAGCCTACTATTTTAACAGTACATGAAAAGTACTATGAAGAAAAGTTAGATTTTAATTTAAAAAAATTATTGCCTGTAGATTTAAGAATAGAAAAAGTAAATGCATTTTCTGTAAAAAAATTTAGACTAATTGGTGATATAGGTTTGCGTGGCTTTTTTCAATTATATAAAAAAGCAAAACAATTATTGAAAAATGAGAATTACGATTTTTTGTATATCCCTATTCCTTCTTTTTATTGCGCACTGCTTGGGAGAATGTTAAATGCTTCTACACTTATAAAATATGGTATAGATTATATTGACCCTTGGGTTCACACTTTCCCTGGTAGTAATAAATTATTTAGTAGACATTGGTTTTCTACCAAACTTGCTCAATTTTTAGAACCAATTGCAATAAAAAATGTTTCATTAATTACAGGTGTTGCAGAAGGATATTACCAACCTGTTTTAGAAAGAAACCCACACTTAAAAAATATTATAACTGGTGCTATGCCTTATGGCGGCGAAGTAAAAGATCATGAAATTATACAATCACTGAATATAAAACCTTATCTCTTCCAGAAGAAAGAAAATAAATTACAGCTAGTATATGCAGGTGCAATGTTGCCTAAAGCATATAAGCCTTTGGAGAAAATTTTTGAGGCAATTGTAGTAAATAAATCTTTATTTGACAATGTTGAATTTTATTTTATAGGCACAGGGAAAATAGCTAATGATGCAGAGAGTTATAATATTAAACCATTAGCAGAAAAGCATGGATTATGGAATGATATAGTTTTTGAATACCCAGCCCGTATACCTTATTTAGATGTGCTAGTACATTTAAACATTGCAGATGGGGTATTTATTTTGGGAAGTACCGAGCCACATTATACGCCTAGTAAAGTTTATCAAGCTATTCTTTCAGGTAAATCCTTATTTGCAATATTGCATTCTCAAAGTAGTGCAGTAAAAGTTATAAGAAATGCTAATGCTGGTGTTGTAATTGATTTTAATGGAGAAAAAGAATTAGAAAAAATAAAAAATATCTTTGTTGATAATTTTATTCAGTACAGACAATTTTTGAGCATATTTAAAAAAGAACAAGTAAACGCAATTTTATTTTTAGAGTTTTCAGCTTATGAGGTTACAAAAAAATTGGCATCACTTATAGACCTAAATGTTGCTACATAAATGCAAAAACTTGCCATAATATCTACCCATCCAATTCAATACAATGCTCCTTTTTTTAAGTTGCTTAGCCAAAGAAAAAATATTTTAATAAAAGTTTTTTATACTTGGAGCCAATCAGAACAAGGAATAAAATTTGACCCTGGTTTTGGAAAAGAAATTGCTTGGGATATTCCTTTATTAGAAGGATATGACTACTGTTTTGTAAATAATATTTCTACCCAGCCAGGCTCACATAATTATAGAGGGATAAATAATCCAACATTGATAAGAGAAATTGAAAATTGGTGTGCAAATGGAATATTGGTTTATGGATGGAGTTTTAAAAGCCATTTTAAAGCAATGCGTTACTTTAAAGGAAAAGTACCTGTTTTGTTTCGAGGTGATTCAACCCTATTAGATAAACAAACTTTTATAAAGAAAGTAATAAGAAGAATTGCTCTAAAATTTGTCTATTCAAAAATAGATATTGCATTGTATGCAGGTAATGCTAATAAGGCTTATTTTTTGGCTCATGGTGTTGTAGAGCATAAGCTAGTATTTATGCCACATGCTATAGATAATGAGAGATTTGCGGTAAGTGAAAAAAATACAAATGGTGCTAAAGAAATTAGAAAAAAACTAAAAATATCAAACGAAGCATTGGTATTTTTATTTGCTGGAAAATTAGAACCCAAGAAACAACCAGATTTATTGGCTAAAGTTTTTTGTGAAATAGAAAATAATGAAAGTCATTTAATAATAGCTGGAAATGGCGTTTTAGAAAATTTATTAAAAGCGAATTTTTCAAATAAATCTAATATTCATTTTATAGATTTTCAAAATCAACAAAGCATGCCTGCTTTATATGCCGCTTGCGATGTTTTTGTATTACCATCCAAAGGGCCAGCCGAAACTTGGGGGCTTTCTATTAACGAAGCTATGGCTGCAGCAAAGCCAGTACTAATAAGCAATGCATGTGGTGCAGCCTATGATTTATTAGTAGAAGGAAAAACTGGATTTATTTTTGAAAAATTTGATTCTAAAAAGCTAAAAGAGCATTTAAAATATGTCATAAAAAATAGGGAAAAATTAATAACAATGAGCGATGAGGTTAGTAAAAAAATTTCATTTTATAATTATATAAATGATTGTACTGCTATAGAAAATTTATTTTTAAACAAATGCCAACTTTTATAAAAGTAAGTGAGAACAAAAATTTACTTTGAGGATAGTACTAAAATGTTGCTGTTATTACTATTGGTATTTCAACTTTTTTTTAGCAATGGTATTTTACTTTTTATAGGAATGGCTATATTTTTTATTTTAATTAATAATTTACAGCAACCCTTTAAGCCTTCGGTATTTTCAATTATTTTATTGTATCATTTTATTCAAATATCTGCAGGTATTTGGCAGTGTAATTATTTAGGAGTTGATATAAATTATAGGGCTACAAATACTTTTTATGCAATATTGATATCTTATATTGGTTTGTTATTTTTATTTTTACCAATTATTTACTATCAAAATAAAATACCTGCGTTATCAAAAGAAATATTATTAAAACATGCAAACAAATTATCGCTTGACAAAACATTTAAGGTATATGTAATTAGTTTTTTTATAATGAACGCCCTTACTGGAATTGCTTTTTTATTTCCAACACTTACACAAATAATTTTTAGCTTGGGCAATATTAAGTGGTTCATGTTTGTACTATTTGGATTACAAAGTATTTTAAAAAATAGAAAGCGTAAAGAGTTTTATATTTTTTGTGCCTTTGAATTTTTAATGGGTTTTTACAGCTATTTTTCAGAGTTTAAAACAGTGGTTTTCTTTATTTTTTTTATATCATTATTGATGCTTACAGTCATAAAATTTAATAAGCTAATTATTGCATTAATCTGTACTGTAGCAATAATTGTAGCTGGTATTTTTTGGACAAGTGTAAAAGGTGAGTATAGAATATTTTTAAATAAAGGAAGTAAAACACAATCTGTACAAGTAGATAAAGCAGATGCTTTAAATAAATTAGTAGAGTTGTCAGAAAAGCAAAATGAAAGCTCATTTCAGAAATCTACAGCAGATTTTTTAGATAGAATACAATACACTTACCATTTAGCAAAAACATTAGATAGAGTGCCTGCTCTAATCCCGTATCAAAATGGTGATAACTGGAAAAAAACTTTAGCATTTGTTCTAACGCCAAGATTACTTGATGCAAATAAAGGTATTTATGATGCATCTATAAAAGCATCAAAATATACAGGTATACAGTACCAAGGTGTAAAGCGTGGCACATCAGTAAGCCTTGGTTATTTTGCTGATTGTTATATTGATTTTGGTTATATAGGAATGTTTATTCCACTTATAATTCTTGGCTTTATTTATGGCAGTACCTACTTTTATTTTTTAAGAAAATCTTCAAATAATTTTATTTTTAATTATGCAGTTGTAGC
This sequence comes from Ferruginibacter sp., assembly GCA_025357775.1. Classification (GTDB taxonomy): domain Bacteria; phylum Bacteroidota; class Bacteroidia; order Chitinophagales; family Chitinophagaceae; genus Ferruginibacter. Next base: position 3,873 of record JANXOQ010000306.1, read on the forward strand.
ATCAATATATATGGAGTTATTTGCATTTGAGTCTGACAGTATTTTTGTAGCTGGCAGGTTATATGTAAACTTGATAGTATTCTTTATTTTAAGTAAAACCTTGTTTCCACGGCTTATAAATTATTTAAATGTTCCTGCAAAGGCATTTGTTGAATGATTATTTTTATTACTATACCTTGGTTTTTACCAGCCTTCAAAGCAGGTGGTCCCATACAATCTATTGCTAATCTTGTAGATAATTTTTATGGAAATGTTAAATTTAAAATTTTTTGTGCAAATGTAGATTTGGATAATAAAGTTTTGCAAAATATTGAATTCGACAAATGGATAATTTTTAATAATAATACAGAAGTATTTTATGCATCACCGAGTAGTATTACAAAAAAACTAATTGTTCAGTATAATAATACAAAGCCAGATGTTTTATTTATTATAGGTATGTTTTCTCTTACTTTCAATATTTTCCCATTATTGTTTTGTAAAGCTAAAAAGAAAATTTTATCTGTTAGAGGAATGTTACATGATGAAGCGTTGGCTCAAAAAAAATGGAAGAAAAAATTATTTTTATTTTTTCTAAAATTAATAAACATAACAAAACATATTATTTTTCATGCAACTAATGAGCAAGAAAAAATATTTATACAATATCAATTTGGTAAAGACACTAAAATAAATATCGCAGATAATTTTTCTAAAAAAATAATTACTCCTGCTGCTTTATATAAAAATATTAATTCTATAAATCTTATAACAATAGCACTTATAAGCCCAATGAAAAATCATAGGCTTGTATTAGAAGCGTTAACAAATGCAACTTCATACATAAATTATAATATTTATGGTCCTATTAAAGATGCCAACTATTGGGAAGAGTGCTTGCAAATAATAAAAAATATGCCCTCTAATGTAATTGTGAAATATTGGAATGAGTTAGCACCTAGCGAAGTTCAAAATACTTTAGCAGAAAATCATATTTTTATAATGCCAAGTAAAAGTGAAAATTTTGCGCATTCAATAGCTGAAGCTTTGGCAATGGGTAAACCAGTAATAACTAGCCATGGCACCCCTTGGAATTTTTTAAAAGAAAACAATGCTGGCGAAAATGTAGAAAATAATAAAATTGATATTTTAAATGCAATTGATTTTTTTGCGAAACTTAATAATGAGGAATATCAAAAGTATTCAAGCGCTTCAATTTTATATTTTAATAAAAGAAATAATACTAATGATCTAATAAAACAATATCAAAATTTATTATGTTCATAACATTAAAAAAAATATTACAACAAAATAATTTTATTCGTTTTACTGTTTTATTTATTAGTATTTATTTGCTTAGCTATTATTTTACAAAAATTATTATTGGCATCTCTATACCTGGCGGCATTTATAGCCCATTTGTAGAAAAGTATTTTAATATTGCTTCATGGCTAAGGAGTTCTCTAATATTGTCTTCTAAGTTTTTTTTGCATTATTTAAATTTTCAAACAATACGTGTAGATGCTTATTTATTAAAGGTAATTGATGGCAGAGGTGTACGTATTGTATATGCATGCCTTGGGTTTGCTGTAATGAGTTTTTGGTTAGCATACATATTAGCATCTTCTACAAATATAAAAATGAAAATTATATGGGTTGTTGGAGGTTTGTTCTCTCTATGGTTATTAAATGTGGCAAGAATAAGTTTGGTGCTAGTGGCTGCAAATAAAGGATGGCATTTTCCCTTTGGGTGGAACCATCACACTTGGTTTAATATTATTGCATACTCATTTATTTTCTTTATGATATTTTTGTTTGAAAAACATATTAAGAAAGCCAGTAAATGAAAGTAGATTTATCAAAATATAATAATAATTGGTATAAACCTGGCTCATCTATAAAAAGAATGCTTTGGTATTTTGTAAATGTATTTTTTTTTAAATCTGGTTGGTTTCCTTTTTATAGTTTAAAAGTTTTTTTGCTCAAATTATTTTCAGCTAAAATAGGGAAGGGGGTTTGTATAAAACCTTATGTAAATATAAAATACCCTTGGTTTTTGCAAATTGGAAATAATGTATGGATTGGTGAAAATGTTTGGATAGATAATTTAGATAATGTAACAATTGGGAATAATGTTTGTATTTCCCAAGGTGCTTTATTATTATGTGGTAATCACGATTATACTAAACCAACTTTCGATTTGATGGTGAAACCAATTATCATAGAAGATGGTGTTTGGCTTGGGGCAAAATGCACAATTTTTGGGGGTGTTTTGTGTGCAAATCATAGCGTATTTTTAGCTAGTACTTTTGTCAGTTCTTCTTCTATGCCTTTTGGGGTTTATAGCGGTAACCCTGCTATAAAATTGCGAGATAGAAAAATTATTTAAACTTTTCTATATAAATATAATTAGTCGTCCCTCAA
>JANXOQ010000391.1 GCA_025357775.1 Ferruginibacter sp.
CATCGATAATATCTTGCTCGGTTTTAAAAAGCTTCACAGCATTTTTATCAATCATTAAATTATCAATAGTATTTAAAATAGTTGTATCTGACGATTTTCCTTTAAATGAAATAATTTCCCTTTTCACAAATTCAAAACGAACACTATCAATTATGCTGTTATTTATTTTATCAATATCCTCTGAGGTAGCATTTACAGAAACTATTTCATCGGCTGAGTAATGGATTTCAATATCAACCGTTATAATTTTCTTCTTTAAATATTTTACAAAATATTCTTTTATAGCTTCAAACTCAGGGCGTATGTTTGCGTTCTCTATTTCAAAATTAATATCTTGTTTAAACGCTTCTACAAATATTGAAAAACTAACAGACACATTACAAAATGTAATTTTACTAAATGGCACTTTCATAGTTTTGCGAAGCACTGTAGTAGTTGGAACAATATTACTTTGGATATTATTTGTAATTTGATATTCTACGATTGATTCAGACACGTAACTAATTGTTGTAGCTTGTTTCAATAGTACAGAGCGTAATAAATATCCTGTATCAATGGCTCTAAATGTTATTTTATCTATTATTAAAAACTGCAAAGAACTTTGTAGGTTTGCAGTTATTTCTGTGTTTGCGTTATAATCAGTTATCTCCGTTTTTAAAATACAGTTCTCCTCGTCATAATCTAACACTCTTATTTTCCAAGCTATACCTTCTTTAAATCGTTCAGCTTCTATGAATAAATCTAAACAACTTATAGGCAAAATACAAGCATCGGTATTTACCCAAACTTTATCTTCATTAAAAATAAGTAGAAGTTCATCAAACTTTTTAAGCTGCCCTGTATTTAGTAATTTTCTATAATATTTATTTCTTTGCTTAAACTGATTGTCTAAATAATCAATATGAATATCTCTGTAATCATAGATAATAGAAGTTGTTTCCGTTCGTTGTACTCTGCCAATGTATTGAATTAGTTTTCCTTCAAAAGCAAATGGATAAGCCAATACCAAACATTCTAAATTATCAAAATCTGCTCCTTCGCCAAAATATTGTCCTGTAGAAATTAATATTTGAAAATATCCATCCTTAATTTGTTTGAGTTTTATTTTTCTTGCAGCTTCTGAATCTTCACCAGAAATTGTGACCACTTCATACTTGCTTTTTAGATATTGATACAGAACTTCAATATGTGTTTTTCTTTCTGTAAGTATCAAAACTTTTCTACCATTATTGGCTTCTGTTTTAATATCATCAATAATTAATTTATTTCTTTCCGTATCATGTACAAGAATTTGATTAAGCGTTTCAATTTTGTCTGTCTTATAATCAAAAGGAACAAATAGGCCTGTTTCTCTTATTGTTACAGCCAATTTCTTTGAAGAACTATTTGAAGATTTCACTTCGTGTATAACATCACCAATATGAATAAAAATTAATTTTTCATCATTGCTTTTTCTAATAGGAGTAGCTGTTAATCCATATAAATAAAAAGAAGAAAATTGCTTAATCACTTCTCTAAATGTTTTTGCAGGTAAATGATGGCATTCGTCAATTATAATTAAGCCAAATGATTTGAACAACTTGTCAGTTGAATCGAGCATTGCAAGGCTTTGTATCATAGCAACGGTAATGTGCGTTCCTATCTTTTGTTTACCTTGATGTATTTTACCAATAAATGATTCTGCAATACCCAAAAAAGATTGTATGCGTTCTATCCATTGTTCAAACAATTGTTTTCTATGTACAATTATAAGAGTGGGTTGTTTTTTATTTGCAACAATACTTAAACCCATAATTGTTTTACCACTACTAGGTGGTGCAACAATAATCCCAATATCTTTTTTATCCGTTGCGTTCACTGCCTCTTGTTGATAATCAAACAATGAAGCTTTAAAATTGAAATTGACTTCAGGTAATTTTTTGCGTTCATCAATTAAAGTAAAAGTTATCTTTTGTTCGTTACAAAAGCGCAGCAATTTACCAATAAACCCTCTTGGCAATAATATAAAACCATCCTTCTCTCCAAGCATTTTAAAATAGGAAGTTGTACCGAAAGTATTTTTGCCTAATTTCTTCTTAACGATATAATCAGAATTAATAAAGTTTAGATTATTTCTTAAAAACGTTATCAACTCAGCCTTTATATGATTTCTTGCAATACGAATTTGGTTACTCAAAACAATCTTTAACCCATTTGATATAGGATATTCATTTTGTGTAATTGTCTTTACTTCTTCTTTTCCTTTAGATATACCGTTATATAAATTATTTAAATGTTGAACAGAAACTCGTTGCATATTTTGAAGAAACTCCCATTGGTTTTCAAAAGGCATTAAAGTTTGTTCATCTATAAAACAACTATTATTATTTGCTAAAGCTTTTTGTTGAAATGGTAACGCAATCAAATTTCCCAAACCTTTACCTGAATGATAATCTTGGTTAGGAAACAATCTATCATAGTTTGAATTTTTATCAAAGGGAGATATAATTCCTACGCTTTCTAAAATATCAAGAATAATTTTTCTGCTTTTAAAAGCCGGAAAAGCTTCATCAAAGAAAATCCAAACATGCCCACCTTTTCCACTTCTTGAGCGTTCTAAATATACAGGCAGTTCTTTTTCCTTACAAGCATCCATAAAGATGCGACACTCCTCTATCCAAGTTTTTTTGCTGCTAATACTTTCATCAAAATCTGCTACAATAAACCATGAAGTATTAACTTCTAGCAATGGATACAACCCAATTATTTCCTTTCCGTTTAAATGATTAACTATTCTTTGCTCTGTAAGTTTTGCAAATTGTTTATTGGGGAAATCTTTTAATGTGCCACCATTTAGTTTATGCTTAGAAAACGCATTCCAATCCAAATCATAAGCAGGCGTGTAGCCACTTTTGCTTTCTTTTTCCCATCTTATAGCAAATACATCTTCTCTTCCTTTAAAAAATAATTTGAAAAGCTGTATTTGTATTGAGGAAATATTTTGCATAATTGAAAATACTATACAAATTTATCATTAAAACTTAAAATGCGCATTACAGTTGCATGGCCTACAAATAACTTATCATGAAGATACCACATACCTATTACATTATTTACACATTAGCTCTGCATGCTGTACAACATGCTTATCGCATAATTATCACATTAGCTATTGAAAAATCATTTTTGCAGAAATAAATTCTAATCATCGTCTTCTAAATAGCAATCACATTTCAACACCTTCCCAATCATTCCCTAAACTTTACAAGCATTAGGCTACATAAAATTTCAAGTTTTCAAATACTCCTCATTTCCTTCCTAATATAATCCTAAGAAAAATGGTAATAAATATAGTTTGCTATACACCCATCATTTCAGATACAAAGTGGAATTGTTTTGCAAAATTGCGCCTCAACTTACCTAAGTAGGAAAATAGATTTTTTGAGCCAACGAAAAAGTAAATATGGTTTTTAATCAAATCGCAAGCGTGGCGGTTGTTTCAGACGATAATAAAAATAGGAAAGATAGAGTAAACTCCACCTTTCCTATTTTGTCGGGATGGCAAGATTCGAACCTATTTAACTTATCTTAATATTTTAAAATCTAAATTATCAGTATCTATATGTTTATCAATTAAATAGTTAAATTTATTTATTGAATTGATTAAAATAAATTAATATGAGTAAAGAAAATTTGTCCGAATAATGTCCGATTTTATTACCTTTACTTAATGGCATTTATAAAATACTACTTAGACAAACCTTTTAGCCCCACTTTTAATAAAATTGAATTAAAAAGTATCCTAGAAAACTGTGATATTTCTAATAAGCCATATCCTAAAAAAATATACAATGCCAAGCCAACATCATTATACTTGTTTTTTACTTATGCCAAAAGAAAACGCATAAAAATTAAAACCAATATTAAAGTCAAGAGTGAAAATTGGAATTTTAAGGAAGGATGTTATAAATCTTATAGCTCAGGAAGTCTTGAAGCTAATAAAGAATTAAGTGAAATTTCAAATAATATACTAAAGAGCTTTAGTCATTTACTAGATAATAAATCTAACGCAAACGAACAAGATGTAAAAGAGTTGATTAATTCAGTAATAAATGGAAAAGAGTTTGATTCTCAAAAAAGTGTAGAAATAGCTAAAGAACAATTTTTCATAAAAAAAAGTAATATTTTAACTGAAGGTACTTTAAAAGAATACAGAACTGTTTTTAAAAGTTTGAAAGAGTATGAAGTGAGTAGTAAAAAAACTTTATGCTTTGATGATTTTAACCAAGGATTTTTTAATGATTTTGA
>JANXOQ010000464.1 GCA_025357775.1 Ferruginibacter sp.
AGTATTGTTCTCATAAAATTGCTTGCAACGGACAGGGCTTTGTGCAGGTTGGGAAATAGAACTCCGTCTGCCCGGAATCACTGCTGATTGAAAAAAATGTAGAAAATATATTACAAATGCTCGGCTTTATTCTTCTGTCCGAACCACAGCTTGGATATGAACAAATGCTCATTGTTATTACTTCCGCCCAACTTGCATAAAACCCCGTGTTGGTGGCAATTTTCTGTAGATATTTTAACTGTCCTCTTTTTGTTTATTTCTGCCAATTACGAATACTGATACTAAGCTTACAACAGTGCCACCTGCAATAATCCCTCCTACAGTTTCGTGGTCATAGAATGCTAAAAATGTACCGCACCCTATACCTACTAAACCAATAAAAAAGCCAAAAGATTGACCTAATTTACTTTGATTAGATTGACTTGAAACAACATTTGATTCTAACTTAATACGGTGGTCTTGCTGCTTTTCAGCCATCGACATTATTCTGTCTGCACCATTAGGTATTACAGAGTCATATTTTATTAGAGTATCAGCATCAGGCAAAGGACCTGAATGGGAACGTTCTTGAATTAATGTAATTGAAACACTTTTTAATATTTCTTCCTTTTTCTTTGTAGGTACTCCTTGAAATATTTGTGGATTTAAAGCAACCAATTCCTGCTCTAATTCAATAAGCTCTGCCTTTCTATTACTTTCTGTATTTGGATTAGATTTGTCAATTTCTTGTCTTGCCATACTAATATTTATGAGCAGATTAATAAATTATGTTCTGACTTAAATTTATTAATACTTACTTTAATATCATTGCCAACATTAAGCCAATCAGAGTAAATCGATTTTAAATCTGCTTCTTTACTTGTCTTAGAATAGTTATAATTAAAATATGAACCTTTAATATTTAGGATGCTTCCAAATCCAATTAAAAAATTATTTTTCTGGAAAACGTAGCTTTTTTTTAAAGAGTTATTATTTTTCATAATTGAAATATTGTTTATTATTTGTAATTAATCACATACAACGAACAGGGCTTTGTACATTAAAAAAACTTACTATTCCCATCCTTTCATTTTAATAATTAATTGCTGCAAAAATATGATTTTAAATTGTGAAATACGTTATTTAGTATACAAATTTCTAATTCTAAGTTTTTTTAATGTTGTTTTAACTTCTTTCTAAGTTTTTACGTATTTAAAACAATTTATTTTAAATATTTATATATAAATAGCTGGTTATTAATAAATTGTTACTAACATTGCTGATAGTATTAATCATAAAAATTATCTCTTAATTGTAAGTTGAATTACTTTATATAAATTATTTGTTAAATTGTATAGCTACATACAAACCAAATAAACACCAGTGCAATAAAAGTGGTATAGTTTTTTTTTGTGGATAGAAAAAAACAGCTGCGCAAATTGGTGAAAGTGGCACTGTAATTAAAATCCAATAAGAAAAATTAAAACCTGCATTTACAAAAGGCACCAGTGCTGCTACAACAAAATATAGAAAAAGTAACTGCCAGCTTTTTCTAGTTTGAACTACTTGTCTACTCATATTAGTATTTACAAAGTAAACACCAATAAACGTTACAATAATTATAACAAAAAGTACAGCATAAGCCCACTTATTATTTACAAATAATGGATGTGAAAAATGAAAGCCTGGAAAATGGAAAGACTTTATATTGTTTGTAAGAAAAAGATAAGATGCAAAAAAATACAATGGCGTTATAATACCTAAAAGCACCAACACCCATTCTTGTAACTTAAAGGAGCGAAAAATTGCGATTCCTACAATTACCAATATTAAAAATGTAATAGAAGGAAAATAAAAAAAAGCTGCTAAACCTGTGGCTAACCCTATATTAAAAAGAGTTGCTTTAGGTTTAGGGTTATTATACAATACAGTTATCCTTGTAAAAATCCATACAAGAAATGTATTTACAATTAATGGTGCAGATAAACTAAACCAATCTGAAAACAAAGAAGTAAGTAACAGATAGCTCATACCAGTAAGAAAATTATTTTGTTTTAAAAGCCGCTGGTCATTTACTATTTTATTAAAACTTATGGCTTGAATAAACAATAACAAAAAAGCAATAATATTATAAATAATTGGAAACCCTTTGTCAAAAAGACCTATAAATTGTAGGCAATATTTATATAATATTCCATCTAAAGGTTGTACACTTGGCATACTTGTATGCAAAAACATAGGAATTTTAAGTACAATGGCATACAAAAATAAAATAGCGTTGCCAGAAGGATTGTTGGCTTTAAAAATGCCTATCACAGTTTAAAATTAATTATAGAATTTGTAAAGTTAAAAATCAATTTTTGCAAAAGCAATATTGTTTCGCACAATACAAGGAATAATCATTTGCTTTGCGCCAGTTTGTCTACCCAATTTTGCCATAAATTCGTAACCCGCCTCCCTACTTTTTAATGTTGCATATCGTATTATACTGCCATCCGTTTGTACTGCATGGTCGCTTAATATTTGTCTATTATTATCTTTTTGCAAAAATAAAAAATGTATTTCGCCACCTGCATTCATATTAGCAAACGATAAAAAATTATCTGTTTCTACATCATTAGTAGTTTTATTAATTACATTATTCCATTGCAATTTTAAATTTTTTGAAATGCTAAAATTTAAAATATCTCCATAATTGTATACTACATCTCTTGCATTGTTATTGTCTCCATAAGGTCTATAAAAGCCACTATATCCTCGGTTATATTGATAGTAATCAGAAACACTGCCAAATACATTATTATTACCAAATCTATCGTCAAAGCCTGTGCCTCCAAATCTTCGTTGTTTATAATAATCTTCTGTAATAACTATAAACCCTCCATCCTTTTTTAAAATAATATTTTTAAGGAAATAATTATCAAATGCACTTCGCCAATCAGGCTTGCCCGATAATTTTGTAAGAAGCGAATCATCAAAAATATTAATTGCTTTTTGTAATAATGAAAATGAATCTTTTGATATAATTGCAGAAAATAATCCATCAATGTATCCACCATTTTTTTTATAAGAAAATGAATTGATAATATAATGAGCATTTATATTATCAATTTTAACAACAGGCGGTTGTATAAGTATTTTATCAAGTGTAATATTAATTTTAATTAGTTTATCAACCTTTGCTTTTTTTACTATTAACTCCAATGTATTTATATATTCTTGCCTCGAATTTTCTTTTAATTTTGTAAATAAAACATTGCCATCGTTATCTATTTGCATATCATCAAAAGACTCTTTATTTTCGTAAGGTATAGCTTGGCGACTACTATCTTGTAGCATTAATTCTTCATTGTATATTTTTGTGCAAATAAGGTATACTTCGTTTTTAGATTGAGTTTTATAAACTAGCAATTTTTTTTTGTCTTCGCTAAATGTAAAGCCATAATAAGTTTTTGTGCCAAAAAAGCCAGTTTTTGTTGTATCCAACTCTATTACATCTCCCACTATTTTACCTGCGGTATTTATTTTAGCAGCTTTGCAATAAGTTATATTACCTTTTTCAAATTGCCATACCATTAAAAAATAATCTGCATATTTTATAAAATCAATGTTGTAAGTTCTATCAGATACAAAATCTAGCTTTATACTTTCTTTTAATGTCATATCATTATTATATATAGTAATCTTATGACTTCTATTTATGTTTTTATAAACCAAAAAATTACCGTCAAATTTTCCTAGTATTTCAAAATTAAGATTACGGCTATCAGCACGCTCGGCTTGTGAGTAGGTAATATTTTGTGCACATAATATATTGCAATACCCACTTATCACAATTGCAATACAAATTAAAAATATCTTCATGGTATAATAGTTAATTATTATAAAATTAAGCAATTTATCTGTTTATAAAGTAGTGTTTTTTAAATGGTATGCTGGGTAAAGTGGCAAATAATTTGTAAAGTAATTTATTGTTGTTGCAGCATTAAAATTATTAAAACATATTTTTATTTATTAGCTCAAATAGGTGTTATTGCTGTTTCAAAAAAGCTAGTTCATTTAACCCTAATTGTAGCTAAATTTCCACCTATCATTTTTTTGTAAACATACTGTTATAGTTGCAGGCATTTTAGGAGTTTGAGGTTTAAAATATTCCAAAATTGGCCTTTTTTGAACTAAAAACCTTTGTAGCCTCCCCATGCCATTTGGCACTTTAAATAATTATTTTTTGTTTTATAGCTTGTATGATTACACAAAAAGCAGTAATAATAATAATGTTGAATGGATTATAATCAAACCTTTGTAATCCGACAATTCATTAAGCTATTAGAGTTAAAAAACGAAATTTATAAATAGTATAAATTTTACAAACACTCATAAATAACAGCTGCACCTTGTCCCACACCTACACACATTGCAGAAAGCCCATACTTACTTTTTCTTTTTCTCATTTCGTGTATAAGCGTAGTGCTTATGCGTACGCCACTACAGCCTAATGGGTGGCCAAGGGCAATAGCCCCTCCATTTACATTTACCTTTTCAGCATCTAGTTTAAGTTCATTTATGCAAGCAATACTTTGAGATGCAAAAGCTTCGTTTAGTTCTATTAAATCAATATTTGCCATTGTTAAGCCAGCACGCTGTAATGCCTTATAAGTAGCTGTTACAGGGCCAATGCCCATTATTGCTGGGTCTACACCAGCTACAGCCATGCTTATAATTTTTGCTATGGGTTGTAAATTGTAATTTTTTACAGCTTCTCCGCTGGCTAATAACATTGCAGCAGCACCATCATTTATACCGCTACTATTACCTGCTGTTACTGTACCATCATTTACAAACGCTGGTTTTAAAGTGCCTAGTTTTTCTAAAGTGGAAAGCCTTGGGTGTTCATCTTTATTAAACAATATTTCTTCTTTACCTATAATAATTTTAATGCCTATAATTTCATCATCAAATTTATTTGCCTTTGCAGCAGCATCATATTTTGCTTGGCTATTGGCTGCAAATTCATCTTGTTCTTGTCTTGTAATGTTATATTGTTTGGCAACATTTTCTGCCGTTTCTCCCATTGTATATGGATAGTGCAATGCACTTAAATTTTTATTTATAAATCGCCAGCCCATCGTTGTATCAAAAACTTGTGCATTACGGTCAAATGCACTTGTGCTTTTTGGCATTACAAAAGGGGCTCTGCTCATACTTTCCACCCCACAGGCTATCATAAACTCAGCATCACCACATGCTATTGTTCTTGCACTATCCATTATAGCTTGCAAGCCACTTGCACAAAGTCTATTTACAGTATTGCCTGCTACTGTGGTGGGCAAGCCTGCTAGCAAAGCCGCCATACGAGCCACATTACGATTATCTTCGCCTGCTTGGTTGGCTGCACCTGCTATTATATCCTCTATGGCATTTACATCTACATTTGGGTTACGCTCTACCAATGCACGTATTACAAATGCTAGCAAATCATCTGGCCTTATATTAGCCAATGCACCTCCATATTTTCCTATAGCGGTTCTTACGGTATCTATTATGTAAACTGGTCTCATGTTATAAATTAGCACTCTAAATCTCCAAAAGAGTACTTTAGAGTATGTGACAAATTAGCCCTCAAAATCCCTCAAAGGGACTTGCGAAGCCTGTTACAGATTAATAATTGTTTTCAAGAATTATTAATTAAAAGAACCAGTCTAAATACCCAATAGCATGTAACATCCTACAAGCTCATCTGCACGTGGTGCAAAAAAACTTGTATAGCTATTGTAAGAAAACGTAGCACCCAGTCTTTCAAAACCTCTTACATGTTTATCTTATCTTCTAAGCCCACTTTTTTAAAATAATTATAGCTTTGCAAATATTTTACATCATCTGCTTTAAAATGTTAATTATTGGCAGTTAATTTTTCTACTTTCACATTCATTTTTTGCAACAATTCTATAAGAAAGTTCACATTTATAATATTTGGTTTATTACTTATTTCTTTTGTTTCTGCCGAAAGTAATACCGCATTTAATATTTGCTATGCAACATTTTTTGCAGCTTGTGGTTTAATCTCTACTTTTAGCTAATTTCTCCCCCCCCTTTGTACTTCAAAAACACACATAGTATTTTTTTGCAAATGAATTTTAATAAAAACTTTATGGGATTTACAATGTAAAATTTATATAAAAAAACCGGCAGTTTTTTATCTGCCGGAATTGTATTTTTTTAATAGAAGTTTAAAAACGTTTTTTAAAATTCCTGTTATTACTATTGCTGTTATTATTTCTTTGGTCTCTTCCACCAGCTGCATCTCTATTACCTCCACTAGCTTGCCCTGCTTGAGGGCTATTGTTTCTATTGTTATTATTTCTATTATTATTCCTATTATCTCCTCCGTTTCTGTTATCGTTGGTTCTGTTATCTCTTCCGCCAAAATTATTTTTACGATAATTATTGTTTCTTCCAGCACCATAATCATCTCTCTCCACTCTTGCTGCGGTGTGTTTTACAAATGGTCTGCTATTAAATGCAAGCTCACCATGGGTCATATCGCTTAGTTCATTTTGTATATTATCATCATGCACCAATTCTTTGTGCCAATTGCTATAAGTAAGTTTCATGTAATAAGCAATAGAATTTGCAAACCCTTGTTTCTTTTCTGGGTTTTCTTCCTTCAATGCTTTGCCTATAACTACTTCAATATTTTTACCAAGGTGATTAAACTTCGGATATCTTTTAGGGTAACCTAATATTTCAGGTTTAGCCTTTAAAGTTTCTCTTGTAGGTATTGGGTAAGGACTTTCAACATCTAAAGCAAAATCACTTATTAAAAAAAGATGGTCCCATAATTTATGTCTAAAATCTTCTACATTTTTAAGATGTGGGTTTAAAAATCCCATCAATTCAATAACCGCATAAGCGTTTTTTTGACGCTCTTGTTTATCCTCGAGGGTAAGTAAATACTCTACCATTTTTTGAATATGCCTACCGTATTCCCTCATGGTGAGGTGGTTACGTGTAGTGTTATATTCCATATTTTCTACGTTCATCATATAGCAAATATATGTTTATTTTTAGGTTAAAAGAAGAATTTTGGTGCATATTGATATGAAATACCTTTTGAAAACCGTATAACCTTTAAAAATAATTATTATTTCTACAAACTACTACCCTACATTTGCAGTAGACTAATAAAAGATGAATAAAAAAATCTCAAATATTATGATGAAGTGTTGTATGTGTTGCATGTGTATGCGACCTGCAAGGCTTATGTATAATATGGAGAATATATTTTAATAAAAATTTTTACTTTCCAACTTTTTATAAAAGCCTTGCTACAAAATAGCAGGGCTTTTTTTTATGTTTATATTTTTCACAATCATTTATTAATAATTAAAACAAATTAACCATGAGCAATTACAAATTTGAAACGCTACAACTTCACGCAGGGCAAGAAGTAGACCCCGTAACAAAATCAAGAGCGGTGCCTATTTACCAAACCACTTCGTATGTTTTTAATGATACCACACATGCCGCCAATTTATTTGGGCTAAAAGAATTTGGGAATATTTATACAAGAATAATGAACCCAACAAATGATGTTTTTGAAAAACGCATTGCAGCTTTAGAAGGCGGTGTTGCAGCACTAGCAACAGCATCGGGGCAAGCTGCACAATTTTTAGCATTGAGCAATATTTTACAGCAAGGAGATAATTTTGTATCCACATCATTTTTATACGGCGGTACTTATAACCAGTTTAAAGTACAATTTAAAAGATTAGGAATAGAGGCTCGCTTCGCAGATGGTGATTCGCCAGAGGCATTTGAAAAATTAATAGACGACAAAACAAAAGCTATTTATTTAGAAACAATTGGTAATCCAGAATTAAATATTCCAGACTTTGAAGCTATAGCAGTAGTAGCAAAAAAATATGACTTACCAATAATTGTAGACAATACTTTTGGTGCAGGTGGTTATTTATTTAGGCCACTAGAGCATGGAGCAAATGTGGTAGTGGAAAGTGCTACAAAATGGATTGGTGGGCATGGCACAAGCGTAGGTGGTGTAATTGTAGATGGTGGAAATTACAATTGGGGCAATGGAAAGTTTCCTCAATTTAGTGAGCCTAGTGAAGGCTATCATGGTTTGGTTTTTGCTGATGTTTTTGGTATTAACAATCCATTGGGTTTGCCTAATATTGCTTTCATTATACGTGCACGTGTAGAGGGTTTGAGAGATTATGGTGCTAGCCAAAGCCCCTTCAATTCATTTTTATTATTACAGGGTTTAGAAACACTATCACTAAGGTTAGAAAGAGCAAATAGCAATGGACAAAAGCTTGCAGAATATTTATATCAACACCCACAAATAGAAAAAGTAAACTATGCAGGATTACCCAACAGCAAATATTATGCTTTGGCTCAAAAATATTTAAAAAATGGAGCAGGTGGTATGCTGAGTATTGAAATAAAAGGTGGAAAAGAAGCTGCTGCAAAATTTATAAATGCATTAAAATTGGTAAGCCATGTAGCTAATGTAGGCGATTCAAAAACTTTAGCTATACACCCTGCTAGTACTACGCATGACCAACTAGATGCTGCCGCACAATTGCGCAGCGGTGTTACGCCAGGGCTAGTACGCATATCTACAGGTATAGAACATATAGAAGATATTATAAACGATTTTGAACAAGCATTAAAAGCTAGTATATAATGACTAAATTATTTGAAAGCAATAAAACTTTTACATTAGAAAATGGTAAGCAACTAGATAATTTGGTAGTTGCTTACCATACCTATGGGGAATATAAAAAAGGTATAACACCCGTTATTTGGGTATGCCATGCGCTTACTGCCAACTCAGATGTGGCAGACTGGTGGAGCAATATATTTGGTGTACATAAAATACTTGATCCCAGTAAATATTTTATTGTTTGTGCAAATAATTTGGGTTCATGCTATGGAAGTACATCTCCTATAAGTTTGCAAAATATAAATTCTAAAAAGTATGGAAAATCTTTTCCTGCTGTTACTATAAAAGATTTAACTGCTATGCATATTGCATTAAAAAATTATTTAGATATTGATGAAATATTTTTACTAATTGGTGGTAGCATGGGTGGACAACAAGCTTTGGAGTGGGCTATACAAAAGCCAGCAACAATAAAAAATTTAGTATTGCTTGCAACCAATGCAAAGCACTCCCAATGGGGCATTGCTTTTAATGAAGCACAACGTATGGCTATTGAATGTGGAAAAGACGGCTTAGAAATAGCTAGAGCAATAGCTATGTTAAGTTATAGAAATTATGAAATGTATGAGCGTACTGCAAAGCCAAATGAAACTGTGGGTAATTATGGTGCAGCATCCTACCAGCGTCATCAAGGAGAAAAGCTTGCATTACGATTTGATGCAGATTGTTATTATGTTTTAAGCGCAGCAATGGATAGCCATGATGTAGGTAGAAACAGAGAAAGTATTGAAGTAGCTTTATCAAAAATTACTGCAAACACTTTGGTAATAGGCATTGCAACTGATATATTATTTCCTATAAAAGAACAAGTGCTATTACATGATAACATACCAAACTCAACCTTAGAGCTAATCGATTCTCCTTATGGGCATGATGGATTTTTAACTGAAGGAGAAAAAATAAATAACATTATTTTCAATTTTCTAAAAAAAGAAAAAAGTAATGTTTATGCGTAAAATTGTAGAATACATATTTGATTAATAATTTATAACAAAGTATGAATAAAACTAAAATGGTGCAACTTTTATTTTATAAAATTGCACCATTTTACAATTGTGTTTCTTTATTTACAGCTTTACAAACTATTTAAATATACGTATCACATTATTTTAAAAAAAAACTAAAGGATATGATTTTGAATAATTCAAATAAAAAAAGTTCCCTAACAAGGCTTTTAAAACAATGTTTTTATTTTGCTTTAAACTGATTTATTGCGTTCTTACTAAACTCACTTAAAATTAATTTGCCACTTATGAGTGCACGTTCATGTAAGAGTGTGTCCCAGTTTTCTGTTCCTTTCCAAAACACTTTTTTAAGTTCTGTCATTGCTTGTGGGTTGCTATGCGCCAATGTATTTGCCAAGCGTTTTATTGACTCATCCATGTTTTCTATGTTCTCATGCACTTCTGCAAACAAGCCTTTTTTCTTTGCCCACTCACTATTGCGCCAGCTTGTAGCATCTATTGCCAATGCACTAAATGCTGAGGTTCCAATTTTTCTTTCTACTGCTGGACCTACTACAAATGGACCAATGCCTACAGCCAATTCACTTAGTTTTACATCTGCAGATGTTACTGCTATTGCATAATCTGCGGCAGCAGCTATACCTACACCGCCTCCTACACACTTGCCTTGTATACGAACAATAATAAATTTAGGACAGCGACGCATGTTATTAATCACATTTGCAAACCCAGTAAAAAAAGCTTCTCCTTCTTTTTCATTTTGTATTTGTGTTAGTTCATCAAAAGACGCACCAGCACAAAAAGTTTTATCTCCGCTACTTTTTATTACAATTACTTTTGTTTCATTGTGCGTGCCTGCAAAGTGTATTTCGTGTGCAAGTTTTTCCAACTGCTTTGCAGGCATAGAATTACTCTGTGGATGGCTAAATTCTATTGTTGTAATACCTGCATGGGTTTCGGAAATTACGTACGCTTCTGTTGTAGTTTCAGACATAATTAATATTTTATTTACAATTTATATTCCTTCATCTCCACCATCGTCAATATTGTTCCCACACCTACAGCCTCATCTGCATCATCAAAAATTTCTACCAACCATTTTACAATTCCTTTTGGTATATCTTGCCCATGTACAAAAGCTATATCTGGGTTTACATCTTTTAGCTCTTGTGGTATTTTTTCTTTACATGTAAAACGAATATAAATACTATTGCCAGCATACACAGGTTTTGTAAACCGCAATTCATCAATACCATAATTTAGTAATACAGGATTTTTTTCAAAACTATCTACAAACAAACCTGCTGCTGCACTCATTATAAAATAACCATGCGCCACTTGCTCTGTAAACATGGTGCCAGTAAAATCAGTATTTGTTTTATGTGCATAAAAATGATCTCCACTTAGCTTAGCAAACGCATCAATATCTTCGGACGTTATTAAGCGTTTTTTACTAATGAGTTGGTCACCAATTTTTATTTCTTCAAAATATTTTTTAAATGGATGTTTATCATCAATATTTCCAGTAGCATGTGTTTGATAAATATTGGTAATGGCTGTAATCATATCTGGCGAACCTTGTATAGCAGTACGTTGCATATAATGTTTTACACCACGTAAGCCGCCCATTTCCTCACCACCACCTGCACGCCCAGGCCCACCATGTACAAGACTTGGTAGTGGGCTACCATGCCCAGTACTTTCTTTTGCACAGGCAGCATTTAACACCAATATTCTACCATGCTGTGTGGCAGCACCTATTACATATTGCTTTGCAATAGCCGCATCAGCAGTTACAATTGAAGAACACAAACTACCCTTGCCCATTTTGCTTAAGGCAATCGCATCGTAAATATCTTTATAAGGCATGATGGTACTTACGGGGCCAAATGCTTCTATATTATGTGGTTCAAAACTGTTGAAAGGATTTGTATTCAACATTAATAACGGACTTAAAAACGCTCCAACTTTTTCATCTGCATCTATTAACGAAACACTATCTAATGAACCATAAATAATTTGTGACGATGCTAATATTTTTTGTACTTGGCTACGTACATCATTACGCTGCTCTTGCCCTGCAAGCGCACCCATGCGTACTTTTTCGTTTAGCGGGTTTCCAATTGTGGTTTTATCAAGTTCTTTTGCTATTGCTTTTTGTACATCTTCTATTTTATTTTCTGGTATAAATATGCGACGAATACCCGTACATTTTTGCCCAGCTTTTACTGTCATTTCTTTACGTATTTCTTTTATAAAAATATCCCACTCGGGCATGTTTGGCTCTACATCACTACCGAGTACAATGCAGTTTAAAGAATCAGCTTCCATATTAAATGGTACACTTTCATTTAAAATTGTTGGGTGACTTTTTAGTTTTACACCCGTACTTGCAGAACCTGTAAACGTAACCACATCTTGGCTATTTACAAAATTGAGCATATTGCCAGCACTGCCACAAATGAGCTGTAGCGCCCCTTCTGGCAAAATACCCGATGCAATAATTTCCTTTACTACTGCTTCTGTAAGATATGAAGTAACGGTAGCAGGCTTTACGACGGCAGGCACACCTGCCAATAAATTGCAAGCAATTTTTTCCAGCATTCCCCACACAGGAAAATTATATGCATTAATATGAACAGCCACACCTTCCTTTGGCACCAAAATATGATGTCCCATAAAGCTGTTTTCCTTCCCAAGATTTATAGCATCACCATCAAGGCAAAAAGTTTCGTTGGGTAATTTCCTTCTTAGCGTAGCATTGCTAAATAAATTTCCAATACCACCTTCAATATCTATCCAACTATCTACCCTTGTAGCACCGCTTTGATAACTAATGGCGTAAAAAGTTTCTTTATGTTTTAGCAATTGTAATGCAAGCGCACGAAGCATTCTACCTCGTTCTTGAAAAGTCATTTTGCGCAATGCAGGGTTACCAATTTCTCTTGCATATTTTAATATGCTTTCAAAATCTAATCCTTGCGAAGTGGCATGTGTAATAGTATGTCCATTTACTGCATTAAACAATTCTGTTCCTTCGCCATCCCCTTCAATCCATTTTCCTGTAATGTAGTTTCCTAGTTTTTGCATATTCAAAAGTAGGGTAGATTTTTGTATGTTTTACTATATTATAAAACTAATTTACTATCTCTTTCCATAATAAGTATTTAACAAATTCTTATTGAAATATGTAGTAAAGAAATTTATCGTAGACTTATTCTTTTATAAATTTGCAAATTATTTTATATTTTTTATGAAACTATTTTTTACTAAATTTTTTTATTCTTGTCTAATTGTGTTTGCTCCTTTTTTTTTGCATGCACAAACTAAGTTTACTGCAAGCATATCTCCAGTTAATGCCGCAAAAGACGAATACATTACAGTAACACTTTCTGTAGAAAATGGAAATAATATCCAAAAAATATCTCAACCAGATTTTATAGATTTTAATTTAGTGAGTGGCCCAAATCAATCATCGTCTATGATAAATATAAATGGAGTAGTTACGCAAACTATTTCACTTAGCTATGTATTACAACCAAAAAAAACGGGCAATTTTTCAATAGCTGCATCTACTGCATTAGTAGATGGTAAATTGTATAAAAGTAATGCAGTAAAAGTTTTTGTAAGTAATCAAAAATCTAATAATCCGCAGCAGCAAACTAATACCTCACCATTTGCAGCTACAGATTTTTTTGATGAGCCTGCACCTCGAAAAATATACGACGATTATATTTTACGAAATGGTGAAACAGTACAAAATAAAGTAGATAAAAATATGCAGCTAAAAGCATTGACCGATAAAACTATTTGTTATGTAGGTGAACCCATTATTGCAACCTATAAGCTTTATACAAGATTGCAGAGTGAGAGTGTCTTATCTAAAAACCCAAGCTTTAATGGATTTTCGGTTATTGATATTGTGCAAAGTACAAACTACCAATCTAGCAATATGCATGAAATGCTTAATGGGCGTGAGTTTAACGTTTATGAAATACGCAAGGTTCAATTATATCCATTAATAGCAGGCGATTTTACTTTAGAAACTGCTACGCTTGATAATAAACTCACTTTTATACAATATGATAATAATGCATCTAATTATGGTAGTTCTTTTAACGAAACAGTAAGCCTTAGTAGTAAACCAGTAAACATAAAAGTAAAGCCTTTGCCAAACGTAGGCAAGCCAGAAAATTTTAATGGGGCTGTGGGTAATTTTACCTTTGAGGCATCTGTAGAGAAAAATAATTTGTCTACAGATGATATGGGCAAATTAATTATTACTATTGCTGGAAAAGGTAATATGCAATTACTTACCTCTCCTAAAATACAATGGGGTAAAAGCTTTGAGCCATTTGAAATAAAAGTAACTGACAATACAGATAATAAAACAATACCTGTAAGCGGCAGTAAAACTTTTGAAATACTATTTGTAATTACTGACACTGGTATTAATACTATACCAGCAATAGAGTTTAGTTATTTTGACCCCACAACAAGTACTTATAAAAAAGTTTCATCATCGGCTATTAATTTGAAAATAACAAAAGGTAATCGAAAAATTGTAAGCGAAATTGCAATTAAAAAAAAACAAAAGTCATCCTCTTTGATTAATGATTTTTTTAAACATAGTTGGATGATTATTGCACTAGTAGTTACTATCATATTACTAAGTATATTTTTTGGGAG
>JANXOQ010000025.1 GCA_025357775.1 Ferruginibacter sp.
AACCAAGGCTTTAGTGGCTTGCAAGAAAAGCATGGGAGTGACCGTATATTTGATACCGGTATAAGAGAGCTCACCATTATGGGGCAAGCCATAGGCATGGCTTTAAGAGGCTTACGCCCTATTGCAGAAATACAATATCTAGATTATTTATTGTACGGTTTACAGCCATTAAGTGATGATGTGGCTACACTACATTTTCGTACAGCAGGGCAGCAAAGTTGCCCGGTAATAGTGCGTACACGTGGGCATAGGCTCGAAGGTATTTGGCATAGCGGCAGCCCAATGGGCATGATTGTAAATGCGCTACGTGGCATGTACGTATGTGTACCTCGTAATATGACTCAGGCAGCAGGTATGTACAACACACTATTGCTAGGTAACGACCCTGCACTTGTTGTAGAGTGTTTAAACGGTTATAGATTAAAAGAAAAATTACCAACTAATTTAGAAACATTTACTGTGCCACTTGGCATTACAGAAACGCTGAGAGTAGGCGCAGATATTACGATTGTGAGCTATGGCTCTACGCTTCGTATAGTGCAAGAAGCTGCTGAGGTATTGGCAAAAATGCAAATAGATTGTGAAGTAATAGATGTGCAAACATTGTTGCCTTTTGATATAAATCATAGTATTGTTGCCTCACTCAAAAAAACAAATCGTATTATTTTTATAGACGAAGATGTGCCAGGCGGTGCTGCTGCGTATATGTTTAACAAAGTAATGGAAGAGCAAAAAGGTTATAAATATTTAGATGTAAGCCCACGAACACTAACTGCAAAAGACCACCGACCAGGCTATGGCAGCGATGGCGATTATTTTGCAAAACCAAATGTGGAGAGTATAGTGGCAGTTGTGAGGGAAATGATGGCGGAGTAAAGAATATTTTACAGTTTGCGTTTGGCAATTTGAAATTGGTTATTAACTATTTAATGAGAAAAAACTATACCGCTTTCTACTTGTTCTAACTATTTTTTATACTGTTTCTTAAACCGAACTCAGGTTAATATTGTAAAGGTATATTGTTGTTAAATATTCCTTAATGAAATAGCGATGAGTGGAGTTAGATTATTCATAAGCGGCAAAGAAACTAATGTGAATAGTAAAATATTTTTATGGAAATACTTTTGTTCTTCATCTCACTAAAAAACTTACAACTATGGCAGAGATAACCGCAACAAACAGCAATAAAGGTGGCAAACGAAGCACAAGAAAAAACACTAAAGTAGATCTTACACCAATGGTAGATTTAGGCTTTTTGCTCATTACATTTTTTGTATTTACCACCACCATGAGCATGACAAATGCAATGGGAATGGTAACACCTAAAGAAGATACAATTGTAGAAACGCCAATTGCAGAAAGTACAGTGATAACAGTACTTCCTGCCGCTAATAATAATTTGTATTACTATGAAGGCAAAGAAAGTAGTAATTTAAAAATGACTGATTACTCCGCTACGGGCATACGAAAGATATTAGTAGATAAAAAGAAAAGAGTAGAAGCTAATGGAAAAGATGCTATACTAATTATTAAACCTAGTAAATTTTCAAATTTTAAGAATGTAGTAAATATTATAGATGAAAGTAAAATTTGTATTTATAAAAGATACTTTTTAGACAAAGCAAGTTTGGAAGATGAACTTAAAATACAATAGTGGATATTAGTAAGATTTTGTAAATTTTTTTCCTAAAATTTAATAGTATGAGCATATCTGAAATGAAAGTTTTGGCTTTTGAAAAACTTTCTGCATTAAACGAAGAGTCCGCAATAAAAGAAATTTTATTACATTTAGAGTATTTGAATAATGTTAAAAAGAGTAAAGTTTATAATTTATCAATTCACTT
Organism: Ferruginibacter sp.; assembly: GCA_025357775.1. Lineage (GTDB taxonomy): Bacteria > Bacteroidota > Bacteroidia > Chitinophagales > Chitinophagaceae > Ferruginibacter. The sequence continues at coordinate 1,845 of JANXOQ010000025.1, forward strand.
AGACTCAATAAATGAAAGATATTCTGAAACTTTGCAAAACTTAGCAGAATGATTTTAGTTGCAGACATTCTAAGAGTACACAAATTTTCAATAGATAATTTTGGCGGTACAAATGGAGTTAGAGATTTGAGTGGCTTAGAGTCTGCATTAGCAAGACCATTTCAAACCTTCGGGGGAAATGACTTGTACGAAAGTATTTTTGAAAAAGCTGCTGCTTTGGGAGAAAGCTTAATTGCAAACCATCCTTTTTTAGATGGCAACAAACGAACTGGTTTTATCGCAATGGTGGCTTTAGTTGAAGAAGAAAAATATTTACTGAATACATCTCAGATAGAAGCCTATCATTTTACTACAAAAATTTCCACAGGCAAAATAAAATTTGAAGAAATAGTGACATAGCTTAAAAACAATACCTCCAAAACATAAAATTAATTTGTACCAATATTATGTTTTTCATTTACAGAAATATTTTTAAAAGTCCAATGTATCTTTTTTGTATTTTGATGCTTGCGGCTTTCACAATCTGTTTTTATACAAATTGCACAGCTAAAATCTAAGCAAGCATCTGAGTGTACAAATATCTCTAAAGAGTCTCCATAATTTTTTCTAAGTAAATAAGTGAGGTCGTCTACCTCTTTGTGGGCTTCGTTTACATTAAAATACCAAGGCACAGTTAAATGTGCATCTAAATGTAATAACGCTCCATATTTTATGATGCGCATATTATGAATATCTATCCAATTTTGCCCTCTGCTTTCATTCAAGGTTTTTATCATTTGTGTAAGCAAACTTGTATCTGCTTCATCCATAATACCTGCTATTGAACTGCGAATAATTTTATAACCAGTATAAGAAATTAAGCAAGCAAATAATATAGCTACTACACTATCTATCCAAATTATTTTTGTAAAATACAATAATATTAAACCTGCAATAATTCCAATGGTTGTATAAGTATCCGATTTAAAATGTACCCCACTAGCAATAAGTGGCAGCGAATTATTTTTACGACCAACACTTTCACAAAAATAGCCAGCTGCATAATTCACAATTGCGGTAAAAGCAATTAATAAAATTCCATAATCAAGTTTATCAACTTCGTTGGGTTTAAAAATATTTTTAGTAGCACCATAAATAATAAGTATTCCCGCTACAAAGATTAAAGTACCCTCTACCGCCGCAGAAATAAATTCCACCTTACCATGCCCATAAGGATGGTCTTCATCTTTAGGCTTTGCAGATACATGCAAGCTATAAATACCCAATAAACCCGCCACCACATTTACAATACTTTCCAATGCATCTGTAAGTATAACAAATGAATTTGTTAAAAACCAAGCCGTAATTTTTATTAAAAATAATATAATGGAAAGTACCGCTATTCTTTTTTGTATGGAAAGATTTTGAGCAGCTTTTTGCATGCAGCAAATATAAATTTTTATAGACGAAATATATTTTAAAAATAAAAACCTGCAAGAGCAAAATCTTGCAGGTTTTATAAACAATCTCAATATTGTAAGCATTTATTACCCATAGGTGAAACCTTGGTAAGGAAAGGTTGCAGCACTTTTCGCACCTATTCCACAATCACCCTAACCCCTTGGCTATGGCTTGTAAACTCTGGTGCATACATACATTGTATGCTTGTAATACCATTGCTAAAATTACCTGCATGTGTCACAAACATGGGATATTCAAATATGTAAGTTCCTTTTGGCAGCCAACCAAAAAAGAAATTGGTGCTTGCATCTTTGGTGCTTTCATAATAACCAAGCCCACCTTGGTATTTGTATTGGCTTATTACATTTGTAGGCTCCATACATGATGCACGCATATCTTTCATGTGTACATATTCCATATCTCTATCGCTGAGTAATTCTATACGTACTTTTATTTTGTCGCCTACTTTTATAGCATCTCCATCTTTTATGGCTTGCAACACAGACCCTTTATCGGAATTTTTTTCTATAAATAATTTCTTTACCAGTTTTAGTGGTGTTTCTGCTGAAGTTATTTTATCTAAGTCTTCAAAGTATTGCCAATAGGCTGCTCCCCAAGAAGCCCCCCTGCCCCCCGAAAGGGGGTTCTGGGTGCTCTTAACCTCGATAGTTATGTTGCCCATTTGTGGGTTTACTTTTTCTCCTTCAATACATTTTTTAAAATAACCTGTACCAGCTTCAGCTCCATCTTTAGAACTTGCCACATAATTACCAAGGGTAATGTTCACTTCTTTATCATCGTTTAAAATGAATGGAGCCAAATCTCCCTTTTGGGGGGTGGAAGGGCTAATTAATAATGCATAACAAGCTTCGGCAGTAGCTTTCGTTGTACCCCAATTTTGTGTTTGCTTTTGTTTGAGCAACCATGTTTTTAAATCATCAATGGTATTTTTATTTGCATCAATATCTGTAAAAGCTTCTATCATCATAGCATGGCTTTCAATAGGTGCTTGGTGCCAGTAGTAACCGCCTTTATTAAAATCTTTCCAGTACATACCAAACTCTTCACTGCTAATGCTATTTTGTTTTAGCGATTCTATAATGGCTTTTGGTGTTTTAGTATCTTCTTTTCTGTGCAATGCCAATGCTATCATGGCCTGCATATACTTGCTTTGGCTTAACCAATATTTTGTAGCTTGGTTTGTATAATAATCTACCGCTGTTTTTGCAGATGCATTTATAGGTGTTTCGGTAAAGAAACTACGCATGTACAAATATTGAATAGCAGTGTAAGACAAATTATTGTCAGACAATTTTGCTTTATACTTAATTAGATTATCATAATCTTCTTTTAGTCTTGCATCTAAATATGGCAAAGCTTTATCAACAATGGGTTTCAGCTCTGCATAATCATTGCCTTGCACTGCTTTTAATTTTCTTAAATGCCCAATTCCAGTAGCGATGTACTGTGTAATGTATCTATCATCTCTACCACCCTTAAACCATGCAAAGCCACCATTACTTATTTGCATGTCTTTTAGTTTAGCAAGTGTTTTATTTTTTTCTGCAGCCAAACGAACCATGTCAAACAACAATGCAATATTTTTCTTTTGTTGCGTTTCGTTTTGTGCTTCTAAAACCCAAGGTGTTTCTTGCAGTAATACAGATTTTAATTCTTCATTCTTTTGCAAATTACTTACGAGTGCCGCTGTTGCCTCATCCCCCGCCTTCTCCGAAGGAGAAGGAGC
>JANXOQ010000036.1 GCA_025357775.1 Ferruginibacter sp.
TGACTATCTTTAAATACCATTACGCCAAATTCATTTCCAAAATAAGTGGTGTCCATCAACACATTTACAATACTCGGAAAGGTTGTTTTTCTATCTGTTTTTACAGTGTCAAGTTTTCTCTAGATAGTTTTTGTAGAACAATTATACTTTGCTGCTAATTGAGCATAAGTTTGTTTGCCTTTTGTATATTCTTGCCAAAGAGTTGTGACATTTATTTTGAAATTTCCTTGAAAGGTTTTACCACAAGAGGCACATTTGTAGCGTTGTTTTCCTTTTTGAAAACCTTTTTTTATAACAATTTTACATTCGCAGTAAAAGCAGTTTTTTTTTCATAACCTATAATTCGCTGGAAGGTAAGCCCATTAATTGTTGTAGAGGATTTTAGGCACTATTTTGTCTATTAACCTGGTTTTTAGTGTTTTATTTGCTTGGATGTATTCATAGAAGTATTTAAGAATACAGCACCCTTGTTGGTTACAGAACTATTCAAAAGCCCACTTTTTTAAAAAGTGGGCTTTTGAATAGTTAAAAGAGTTACATCTATTTTTGCACTTTCGTTGCTGTTTATTTTATTCGCACAAATTTTAAATCCTTTCCATTTTCCAAATAAGTTAAAACCAAATTGGTATTTGTAAGTGAAACAATCCTATACTTCATATCTTTTTCTGTTTCTTTATCTTTTACAATAATCACTTTATTTTTTAAAGTATATGTAGATTGAAACATTTTTTCACCTCCATAAAAGTCAATTTTTTTAGTTTTGGTGAAAACGATTATTTCTCCATTATCGGTTTCAGATTGCCATTTTCCAATCAGCATTTTATTTGTACTTGTATTAGCTAATTGAAAACTAAACAAAGTGCATAAAATAAAAGTTTTGAGCAAAAACATTATTTTTTTCATTCTTGAATAATTTAGACGACCAGTATTTTTACTATTGCAACAAATATTCTGAAAATTATCTCTTTAAACCTTGCGCTTTTTGTTGTGTTACTGGGTATATTGCTTTTGCTTTTTCGTAGTAAGCTTTTCTGTCTTCTAAGCCATTAATTCCACCATTTATAACTTTTGTTATACCATTAAAACTAGCTACTGTGCCTTTGTCTGCTAATTTGTTTAAGTTTTTTTCGTTCCAAAAAATCATAGCAGATTGTACTGCATATTCTGGTTTTTCCAATAGCTCAGGATTTTTCACCAATGTATCATCTCCAAACATTTTTTGACTAATTCTTGCGTAGTTATCCCTGCCTGTAATTTGAAAAATTCCTCTTCCTTTAAATTTTTCTCCATCACCCTTCTGTGTATTTCCCAAATCTGTTCTTCCTTCATATTTGGCACCAGATGCGTATTCCTCAAGTGTACGAAACCCATCAGTTTCATGTGCAGCTTGTGCTATAAATGCAGCAAATCTATTGTTTGTATCTAAACCATATTGTGCTGCATATTTGTTTATGTTTTCTGCTAGCTCTGCTGAAAAAGCATTATTTGCGCTAGGTGCAATTCCTTTTAAATCTTTGTCTGTTAAAGTTAGCATAATGTTTATTTTTAATTGTTAATGTATGACTTCATACATTCTTAAAGTGAAAAAATTAATTTATTTACTATGATTTTTTTAAATATTTTTCACTGTACTTACATTTTTAACTAGTTTAACTTAAATATTAGTTGTGTTTAACTCAAACAAAATAAAAGTTGGTTAAATGCTATCTTATGGGTTGAATACTTAACTGACAATTTAATAGTCTCCGAGATAACTGTCTCGTCCTAAAATAGGTTTACACAAAAAAGTATAAATTTTATGAACAAAACAGACAAAGCAGAAGTAACGCCTTTAGAAAAAGAGGCTATTGTAGCTGAGTATTTAATAAGCAAAGTCAGTTATAGAAGTTAAAGAAATTGTCTATTCTATTTACCCAAGTTTATTAGTAAATGTATGCTAATAATGTAAGTTTTCACTTAATTGCTGATAATCATTAAATTTTTTACTTAGGTAAAAATTTATTATTTGTTGGCTAATCTAAAAAGGAGGTTGCATTTATTAGTTGAATCTAGGTATAAATTTTGCCCTTTATTTTTAAATGAAGGTTTTTTACAAATTGATATTTTTGAAATACAAATTTAATTTTATTATACCTATAACTGGTAAAAAGAAATGCTGTAACGAATTTTTTATCCGTTTATTGTAAATATTGCAAAATATTTTTTCATTTGTAAAAAGAAATTATTTAACTTACAATTTCAAAATATTATTTAATAGCTATAATTAAGTAATATGATGTCATTTTATTGTTTTTTCTTTTATTCATTAACAAAACTAATTTATGAAAAAAGTTTACTCTTGGCTGTTGCAATGATTTTAATTGTTACTAGCTCATTTTCGCAAACAGTTGTTACCATTGGAGCTGGTACAACAGTTTCGGCCACAACCGACAATGGAAATCCCATTTACAGATCTAGTGCAGCTAGTGCTTTCGGCTGGGCTGTTTCGGGTCATGTGTACACTGCTTCTCAACTTGCTTCCATTCCAAATGGCTCTACTATTACAGCAGTAGCGTTTAATAAAACTAGTGCATTTGGTACAGCTGTAGGAAAGACAGGTATTTTGAAAATATACATGAACAATTCAAGTGCAACTTCCTTAGCTACAACTTTAACAAGAGGTACTATTCAAGGTTATACGAATGTGTATTCAAATGCAACTCAATCTATACCTGCTACGACTGGTTTTTTAACTTTTACACTAGCCACTCCAATTATTTACACTGGCGGTTCTCTAGAGGTGTATGTGGATTGGGATATTGCTTCTCAAGCTTCAAGCGGTATTTCAACAGTTGCATTTTTATGGCAATATTCTACTGGTGTAGCATCGCAAACAATAGGTAATTCATCCTCAACTCAATTGACTGCAACCACAGCATTAGCTACAGCACAAGCTAGATCTTACAATGCTCAATTTACCTATACCGCACCTGCAGGATGTACTGGTACTCCAAATAATGGAACATCTACTTCTACAGTTGCAAACGCATGTAGTGGAGTTCCTTTTAGTCTCGGTTTAACTGGCGGTTCTGTTGGTTCAGGTTTAACTTATCAATGGCAATCTTCACTAGCTGGTGCAAATACCTATACTAATCTTGGAGCTTCTCAAACTTCCAGTAATTTTACAGTCAGCTCACAAACTGCATCTACCGATTACAAGGTTACTACAACATGTACAGGTTCTGGTTTAAGTGCTACTTCAAGTACTATTACAGTTAACCAAAATAGTTTCTTAGGTTGTTACTGTACTACCACTCCTTCAACTGGAGGAACTGGAGATATTATTACAAATGTAACAATGGGTACTTTAAATAATACTACAACTTTTGTAGCACCTGCTTACTTTACAAGTTATAACAATACTCCTGTAGATTTGGCTCAAAGTTCCAACCAAAATATTTCCATAACATTTGGTACAGATGGTAATCAACATAGTGCTGTATGGATAGACTTTAATCAAAATGGTATTTACGATGCCTCCGAAAATGTAGCCCTCTCTACAGTATCTGCTGGAGCTTCTGCAACTGTAACTTATTCATTGGTAATACCTTCATCAGCTACTCTTGGGCAAACAAGAATGAGAGTAAGAGGTGGTAGTGATGCCGCCTATACAGCTGCTGGCGCATGTACTGCATCTCCTTATGGCGAAACGGAAGATTACTTAGTAAATATTGTTGCACCACCTGCTTGTTTAATTCCAACAGTTTTAACAAATAGTTCTATAACAGCAACATCTGCAACTCACTCATGGGTTGCGCCAAGCCCTGCACCTGCTGTTGGCTATGAGTACGCCGTTACTACATCAAGTACGCCTCCTGCAAGTGGTACAGCTACCACAGGTTTAACAGCTAGTTCCACTAGCTTAATGTCGAATACTACTTACTATTTACATGTAAGAAGTAATTGTGGTAGTGGATTTAGTGCTTGGAATACTTCGGCTGTATTTTCTACACTTTGCTCCGCAGAAAATATTCCTTATTTAATGCCAATTACGGGTGTAACTACACCAGCAATACCTGCTTGTACAAGTATCGAAAATATAGGTAACTTACCAAATACATGGATTTCGGCAGGTGCGGCCTCATTTGGTGCTACAATAAATGCAGCATATACCATGCCTGTAATGGCGTACATATATAACACAACTAACCCTGCAAATGATTGGTTATATACAAATGGATTAAATTTAACTGCTGGTACTTCTTATACACTTAAATTTAAGTACAGTAATGATTTAGCTACTACATATCCCGAAGCAATGAAAGTGGCCTATGGTACTGCAAAAAATGCTGTAGCAATGACAAACGTTTTAGCAAATTATCCAGTAATAAGTGGTACTACTACCAATGATGCAAGTATTGTATTTACACCAGCATCTAGTGGCGTATTTTATATTGGTTTTCATGCTTACTCCGCTGCAGATCAAGATGTACTAATTTTAGATAATGTAGAAGTGATATTAACACCAAGTTGTATACCTGTAAATGGCTTAACCGCAACTGCCACCACTACTAACGCAAATTTAGCTTGGACAGCAGTACCTACTGCTACAAACGGATATGAATATGTGATTGATGCTGTAGCTACTGACCCTACAGTAGCAGGCACGCCAGTAGCTACCAACTCTGTATCTGTTGCTGGTACTTATGTTTTTGGCACTACATACTATGCACATGTAAGGTCGGTATGTTCTGCTTCTAATCTCTCTACATGGGTAAACCTTGCTTTTTCCCCAACTCCTTCGTGTGTAACAGGTATTACACCAGCAGCTAATGCTACAAATGTAATTTTTTCGCCAAATTTAAGTATTAGTTGGAATGCAGCTACTGGTGCTGTTTCTTACGATTTATATATAGGTACTACAAATCCTCCTACCACGCTTGTAACAAATGTAACTACAACAACAGCAACGTTAACAGGGGGTGCATCCAACACTTTATATTATTGGTATGTTGTTCCACGAAACGCTGGTGGTCCTTCAACAGGGTGTGCGTCTAATGTAACTAGTTTTACCACTACAGCTATATGCACGCCAAGTACTACAAATGGTGGTACTAGCGGAGATGCACTGCTAGATTTTGTATTGAATGGTGAAAGTTCTACTGCTATTTCTGTTATTGGTGCTGCTGCAATTGCAGCCCCTGGTTATATTGATTTAACAGCAACAACTACTGTAGATTTAGCACAAGGCAAAGCCTATGCAGGCAATTTTAAAGTACAAAATGGGGCGGATAATTTAACTATTTGGATTGATTACAATAATAACAACGCATTTGAAGTAAGTGAAGTTGTTTTAAATAATTTAAAACCGCTATCAGCAAGTACTTCATCTCCTTTTTCAATTTTGATAAGTCCAACTGCAAGCGTAGGAACTCATAAAATGAGAGTGAGAGATGTGTACAATTTGAGTACTACTGTAGCTACTGACCCATGTGCGAACTATTCTTTTGGGGAAAGTAAAGACTTTACGGTAAATATATTAGCAACAGGAGCCGCTTATACAGTTTCAAACGTTGGTGCTGGTGCTTGTGCCAATATTGCACAAACAACTATAGATGCAGTAAGTAATAACGCCAATGTATTGGTTCCAATTTTAGATGCCAATGGTTCAATTGTTGCTCAGTTAAATGCCAATGGAAATGCTTTAGGTGCAATTACATCATCTGTTTATAGAAATACTGGTGCTGTAAGACAAGCAGGTGTTGATTATTATTTAGATAGAAATATAACAATTACACCTAATACACAACCTACAACTGCAGTAGATGTAAGATTGTATTACTCAGCTGCAGAGTTAACTGCTTTACAAGCTGTAAATACTTTAGCTACTTCTGTTAATATGACAAGTTCAAAAACTGCGGCTGCATGTAGTAATACGTTTAGCGGTACATCTACATTTCTTTCGCATGTTGGACATGGTACATTAGGTATGGACTATTATTTAGATGTTCAACCAACATCTTTTTCTTCATTTTATTTAAAAGGTGGAACAGGCGTTTTGCCAATTGCAATCTCATACTTTAACGGTAGTAAAAAATCTGCTGGTAATTATTTAGACTGGAAAGTAAGTTGTTCAACTTCACCTTCAGTTTCAATCACACTAGAGCGTAGCTCAGATAGTAGAAGTTTTAAAGCCATTGATGAACAAACAGCTACATCAGTACGTTGTTTACAGGCTTTTGATTATACAGATGCATCTCCATTAGCTGGTATAAACTATTACAGATTAAAAGTAGTAGACCAAGCAGGCGTGGTAAATTATAGTAGTATTGTGGCTTTGTTAAACAAAGAAAAAGGTTTTGAGGTAATAAGTATTGCGCCTAACCCTGTAAAAAATCAAGCTACCCTTACACTTACAAGTGCAAAAGCAGCAAGGTTGCAGATAAAAGTTGTAGACTTTGCTGGCAAAATGCTTAGTGCGCAAAATGTATCGGTTATTGCTGGCAATAACTTGATACCGTTTAATTTTGAAACGTTGGCGGCTGGTACATATTCAATAATAGCAGTAAATGCAGAAGGAGAAATGAAAACGACTCGTTTTGTAAAATACTAATATTTTTCTTAAAATAAAATGTTTAAAAAGCAACTCACAGTGAGTTGCTTTTTAATTTTATATACATTTTTAGGATAATGTATTTAGTTCGCAGGGTGGAGAGTTTTACCCGACCTTAGAAAAAAAGCGTTAAGGAAATTTGAATGTATGTCGTTAAGAAATGAAATCAATGTTACAAATGTTAGGAAAAGATTCAATTTTGGTAAGTCCTACTAATGCTAGGCTTTGCACAAATGCTGTAACTGATTTCATTTTAGACAAACATTCAAATTTTTAGCTTTTTTTCTGCAGTATTGATTTTTTTTGTTACTTTTTTGCATCAAGGCAAAAAAGTAAATACAATGAAATCTATTGTCCGAAAGCTTTTGCGAA
>JANXOQ010000319.1 GCA_025357775.1 Ferruginibacter sp.
CTTTTTTTTCGTGGAAACTTATTTAATTTTTATAAGATTGTTTAAAGCCCTTCTTCTCTTTCAGAAAGCCAATAAGCAAATTTAAACTTTGCTTTATCTTTTAACTCATTATCGGGAATAATAAAATCTACACCACTATCATAAGGAGCAATAATAATTTTGCTTTTACGTACAATAAATATGGCTCTTTTTTTATCATTAGCAATGGCTTTTAAAATACTATTAAATTTGTTTGATTCCCACTCTGTTTTCAAAAAGTATGCATCATAAAACGAATCTTCACTAATAAATTCTTTTGAGTTAGCATAAATATCAAATTGATAAAAATAAATAAATGTAGGTTCAATCAAAAAGTGATTTTTTTTAATTTTACCTAAATAATAAAAGCCAAAAATGTTACCCTGCTTTTCAAATACAGCACAGCTGCAAAGAGCCCCCAACCAGAGAAACAAACGGCAAAAATGTAAAAAATGACAGCACAAGCATTGCTGCAAATAGTATGAGATTTTAGATAAAATTAACCATATTACTTTTTCTTCAAAATAGTACTCATCAATATGTATTAATTATTTAGACAAGGCTATAAATTCTCAAGCACAATGTCAATTTTTAATACCAATTCCTCTAACTAGAAATCAACTTATTTCGTTATTTTTACAATCTAAATTACTAGCGCAAAGCTCTCACATGAATAATATTAGAAATTTTTGCATTATTGCACATATTGACCACGGAAAAAGTACCCTTGCAGATAGGCTTATACAAAGCACCAACACTATTGGAGAACGAGATATGCAAGCCCAAGTGCTGGATGATATGGATCTCGAAAGAGAGAAAGGTATCACTATAAAAAGTCATGCCATTCAAATAAATTATCCTTACAAAGGCGAAAATTATGTACTCAATTTAATAGATACACCTGGCCATGTTGATTTTAGTTATGAAGTAAGTAGAGCACTTGCTGCTTGTGAGGGAGTGCTACTACTTGTAGATGCTACGCAAGGTATACAAGCACAAACCATTAGCAATTTGTATTTGGCTATCGAAAATAATTTGGAAATTATACCTGTAATAAATAAGGTGGATATGGATGGTGCCATGATACCCGAAGTAACAGATGAAATTATAGAATTGATAGGATGCAAAGCAGGAGATATTGTGCTTGCAAGTGGTAAAACTGGCATTGGTATTGATGATGTGTTTGCAGCAATAATTAATCGCATACCTGCACCAAAAGGCGACCCTAAAGCCCCTTTACAGGCATTAATTTTTGATAGTGTGTTTAATAGTTTTAGAGGTATAATTGTTTATTACAGAATTTTTGCGGGCAGTATCAAAAAAGGAGAAAAGGTTAAATTTTTTAGCACCGAACAAACCTATTTTGCAGATGAAGTAGGTATTTTGAAACTCGGTATGGAGAAAAAAGACGAAGTATTTTGTGGCGATGTAGGGTATATTATTACAGGTATAAAAAATGCAAAAGAAGTAAAAGTGGGCGATACACTTACTAGTGTGGCTAACCCAACGAAAGAAAGAATTGATGGTTTTGAAGATGTAAAATCCATGGTGTTTGCAGGTATTTTTCCTGTAGATACTGATAAGTTTGAAGAGCTGCGGGATTGTATGGAGAAATTGCAATTGAATGATGCATCGCTTACCTTTGAACTAGAAACCTCTCAGGCATTGGGTTTTGGCTTTCGCTGCGGCTTTTTAGGATTGCTGCACATGGAGATTATACAAGAAAGATTAGAGCGTGAGTTTAACCAAACAGTAATAACGACAGTGCCCAACGTTAGTTTTATTGCACACACCAACAAAGGTGAAGTGATACATGTACATAACCCTTCGTTATTACCAGAACCTACACGTACTGATAAGATTGAAGAGCCGTATATAAAAGCACAAATAATAACCAAGCCCGAATATATTGGAAACATTATGACGCTTTGCATAAGTAAGCGTGGCATGTTGATACACCAAGGTTACCTAAGCCCATCCCGTGTGGAGCTTACATTTGAGATACCACTTACTGAAATCGTTTTTGATTTTTACGATAAATTAAAATCGCAAACCCGTGGTTATGCATCTTTTGATTATCATCCCATTGGTTTTAGAGATGCCGATATTGTACGTATGGATATTTTATTAAACAATGAAAAAGTAGATGCGCTGAGTGCATTAATTCATAGAAGTCGCTCAGCAGAATTTGGCCGTAAGCTTTGCGAAAAATTAAAAACGCTGTTGGATAAACAGCAGTTTCAAGTGGCAATACAAGCAGCGATTGGTGCAAAAATTATTGCTCGTGAAAACATAAGCGCTATGCGAAAAGATGTTACAGCAAAATGTTATGGTGGCGATATTAGTCGTAAGCGTAAACTATTGGATAAACAAAAGGAAGGCAAAAAGCGTATGCGCCAAATAGGAAATGTGGAAGTGCCACAGGAAGCATTTTTGGCGGTATTAAAGTTGGATGATTAAGAGCCTCCTGAAAGAGATTTTAATCTTTTAGAATAGAAAGTTTTTCTAAGATATAATACTACTCCACAGTAACAGTAGTATTTATTTTATTATTCATAGGCTTGCTCTGCCCCATTACTTCAATTGAACCTGAGTTTTCTGTTTCAGTTACTATTTTTTTAATCAATCCGAGTTTAGTATCTACTGTTATTGTTCCATTGATTTTAGCATCAATGGTCATTTCTATACTCATACCATTTCTTTCTTTTGTAGTAGTTCCCTTACTAGTAGAATTTATAAGTACTGTAACTAAGTTATCTTTAAGAGATTGTACTTCATAGTTTTTTACAGTATTTATTCCCTCTTCATCATCAGTTACTGTCCATTTATCTCCTACTTTTTTATCGGTTGGAATTACCAAAAAAACATTTGTACTATTTGCCCCTCCCTTCATCATTATACCACTTTCTAGCTCATCTTTTTTAATCTCTTTTACTTTGCCGTCTGCTTTGTTTATCGTTATTTCTGTGGTTTTATTTACAGAGCCACCTATCATTTTGCCCATTTGCGAACCCATATTGTCTTTCTTATCAGAGTCAAAACTAATTGGCTGCCCCATCATTTCTCCATTCATTGTCATTCTAGTAACAGTGCTTAGTGCTTTGTATAACTTATCTTCAGCAGATACAATTTTAATAGTTGTCGTAACTTTTGTTTCGCTTTTAGACTCTCCGCCTCCTGGTGCTTCACCGATGGTTATCGCAACTGTATTCACTTTTTAAATTTGATTAGCATCTAATTTAATCTCTTGAGCAAAAGCAAAAGTTGATGCAAAACATAGTGAAACCATTGTAATTTTTCTCATAACATAAATTTAAAGTACGAAGGTATTCGTTTTTTATAAAGTTACCTAAACATAGTTGTTAAAGAATATAAAAAAAGGACTAAACAAGAAATTGTTTAGTCCTTTATATATTATGCAAGAATTATTTATTATAAGCCAAATGCTTTTTTCACATCCTTTACAGCATCAAGTTTTTCCCAAGTAAATAATTCTACTTTTTTCTTAAT